>JAHOYU010000147.1 GCA_019038625.1 Candidatus Latescibacterota bacterium
TAGTAGTAGTGTGTGTTGATATGTTGAAAAGCCGGGGGAAGCATGTATTGGCGGTGCGAATGATGTGCATGGGAATGTTGGGATCTATGTAGAAAATGGGATGTTTTCCAGAATATTCCATAAGCTGGCCTCTATTCCACAGAAGTTAACAATCTTTCAACAGGGACAATGTGGATAAAAGTGAATGGCAGAATCCACAAGGGAACGTGGCGCGCGCGAGAAAAAAAGTGTCAAAATTTTGAGGGCTTCCTGGATGTCAGGAGTTCATCTCTTCCACGAGACTTTTTACCTTGTCTTCCAGGAAAGAATCTGATTGAAGTTCTTTCTCGATCTTTTTGCATGAGTGAAGGATCGTACTATGGTCCCTCCCGCCGAAGCGTTTCCCGATATCCACAAGAGAAAGCGATGTGATTTCACGGGACAGATAGACCGCTACATGTCTCGCCCTGACGATTTTGGCTATCCTCGTCTTCGCTTTCAACGATTCAACCGGCACATCAAACCTTCTTGCGACGGCACCCTGAATCGCTTTGACCGTTATCCCCTTGCCTGGAGATTTAATGATATCCCTGAGTACTTCTCTTGCCATATCCTCGTTGATGTCCTGGTTGGTCAGGCTGGCACAGGCAAGTATCTTTATAAGAGAACCTTCAAGTTCCCTTGTGTTGCTTTTGACGTTCTCTGCTATAAGATCGATCACAGAATCCGGAATATGGATTCGTTCGTTCTCGGTCTTTTTTCGTAAAATAGCTATCCTGGTCTCGAGATCGGGTGGTTGAATATCGGTGATAAGGCCCCATTCGAATCTTGAGGTAAGCCTCTCCTGAAGCGTGGGGATCTCTTTCGGTGGCCGGTCGCTTGTGCATACGATCTGTTTGTTGTTCTCGTGCAACGCGTTGAAAGTGAAAAAGAATTCCTCCTGGGTCCTTTCCTTGCCCGCAAGGAAATGTATATCGTCTATGAGCAGGATATCAACCTTGCGGTATCTTTCCTTGAACTCGTGAGTAACGCCGTTCCTTATTGAATGGATAAGCTCGTTCACGAAGCTTTCTGTAGAAACATACGAGATGCGCATCCAGGGATGCTCACTAAGGATGGAATGGCCGATAGCCTGTATCAGATGGGTTTTTCCGAGACCGGGGCCTCCGTATATGAAGAGGGGGTTGTAGGTCTTTGCCGGGGTCTCGGCGACGGAAAGCGCCGCGGCCTGAGCAAGACGGTTTCCGTTACCCACGACGAATTCAGAAAATGTATATCTGGCGTTAAGGTGTATCTTGTTCGGAAGAGTTATCGGATTCTGCACGAGCGTCTTTCTTTCAACCTGATTATCGGATCTAGGCTCACTGCGTGTCCTTGTCGGCAACGGAGATGTGAATTCCACCTTCAGAGCAAGGCCAAGAACATCTTCTGCTGCGGCAGCTATCCTGTTGCGGTGGTGTTCGGCAAGCCAGTCTATGAAGAAGGAATTGGGCCCTTCTATGGTGATTGTGGTCTCCGAGAGCTTTACAAGGCGAGTGGGAACGAACCACGTTTGAAAACTCTGGTGGTTGACGGTCTTCTCAAGATTGACAAGAACATCGTTCCATACCTGACCGAAATCTACCGTATTTATGTCTTTTTCCGCGCTCATCGTCCCCCGCACCGGAGAAAACACCACCCCGGGACAGCCACTGCAGCCCAAAGAACCATTTAAGGTTTTCCACAATTGTGGAAAACTCAGCAATTTCAATTGTTACAACAAGTACGACGGGTTTCCTGATATGTTGTCAAAGCGTTATCCACATTGTCTGTTTCAGGAGGAATGGTAAAAATCGATCCGGTCCCTAACTCCCCGGAAAGTGAACACTCCCCTCATCCCGCAGGCGGAAATGTATCACACGGAAAAAACCATATCAAGAATTTTTTACACAGATGAGGAAAATATTTATAAGACACTAGAACAAAATAAGATATGAGAGGGTTACTTTGGTGGTGTGTGGGGAAAAGGTGGGATGGGCGAAAAAGGAGTGAAAATGAAAATCAAAAGGCCGATATAATAAACGAGTTAAGGCCCCGAGCGATAAAAAGCTTGACATGAAGGTATAGTATTTCTATCCTACAGTGTTTATGTGGAACATCAGTTTAGATTCGGGGAACACTAGAAGAGGTAATAATGAAGCGCACATATCAGCCTCATAACAGAAGAAGGAAAAAGACCCACGGGTTCAGGAAGAGAATGAGTACCCAGAACGGTCGCGAGGTCCTCAAGAGAAGACGGTCAAAGGGAAGGAAACGTCTGGCCGTTTAGGTGTTGAGAACCGGAAAGAAGACCTTGCCCGATGTCCCAATGTGGATTAAAGAAAACCAGCCAATTCAGGCAGGTATACAGGGAAGGCAGAAGAGAGGCCGGGGAGAGAATCACGATTCTTTATATTACAAGAAATGATGGAGGGATCGTACCCGGGTTCGTGGCGAGCAAAAAAAATGTAGGAAAGGCCTATCAGCGTAACAGGGCAAAGAGGCAGATGAGGGAAATATTCAAGAGGCTTGAAGGCAGAATCGTTCCAGAGGACATCTGGATCGTCTTCATAGCGACGTTTCGCCCCGGAGAGGCAACATTCAGGGAACTTTTGGAAGATGTAGAGCGCTCTTTAGCAAGGGCGGGATTGATATTAAATTGCGGATGATATCGAGAATTCTGACAATATTTGGCTTGTTTGCCATAAAGGTCTACAGAACAGCGGTTTCTCCGTATATCGCGCCAGCCTGCAAGCATACACCTTCCTGTTCACAATACGCCGAGGAAGCACTGAAAAAATATGGTTTCTTCAAGGGCGGCCTGAAAGCTTTCTGGAGGCTACTAAGGTGTAATCCCTTCTCTGCCGGCGGTTACGACCCGGTTCGCTGATAAAAACTGTTCAATAAGAAGGAAGGAAAGTCGGGAATGGATAAACGCTCATTTCTTGCTATCGGTGTAACGTTTGCGATCCTGCTTGTCTGGCAGGTATTCTATGTGATGCCCAAGCAGAGAGAGGCAACAAGAAGGAAAGTAGTCCAGCTGAGGGAGCAGACAGTCGCCGATTCTCTGGAGAATGTGGAGGCAGGGCTGGCGGAAATCCGGGAAGCCGACGAAAGGGAAAGGCCTGCCGACTTGCCCGAGAACGGAAACAGTGAAGATCTGAAGAGCCAGGGCAGCGAATCGGTAGAAGCCTGGCAGGTCGAAGGCGGATTTTTCTCTACTTCAAGAGAGACATCTTCAAAACAGTTCACAATCGAAAATGAAAAGATGAAAGTCGTTCTCTCCACAAAGGGCGCCAAGGTTGAAAGCCTGAAGCTGCCCGGGTTCAGGAGAAAAAACGGTGAGGAAGTAGAACTCGTACCGGCCGAAAAGGGCGGAGGACTGGCTCTGGCTCTCGAACACCAGGGAGTGTGGAAAAGCCTGTCAGAGGTGGATTTTACAGTCACTGTGAATGGAACGCAGCCGATGGCAGGAGAGACGATCATACTGTCGGACCAGCTTGAGAGAGCAGATGTGGTGTTCTCCCGGGCCGGGAAGGCTGGAGAGAGGGTCGAGAAAAAATATTCGTTTACAAGGGACGGATTCGAGGTCGGCCTGAGCGTGGGCATCACCAGAGAAGGCGAGCTGAGAGAGACCTCCTCCTGGGCTTTATCCTGGGATGCCGGGATCGAGTTGAATGAGAAGAACAAAAAGGACGAGATTCGCCAAATTGCCTCGATGGGCATGGTTGGAGAAGATTTCCACAAGGAATCATCTGGGAAATTCGGCAAGACAGACCGCAAGGAACAGGACGGCACGATTATATGGGCCGGGGCGCGGTCCAAGTATTTCCTTGCTGCCGTTCTAGCAGAGGACCAGAAATCCGGTACGCTTGCATTGATCGGTGACAAAGAGACGAACAGGGCGGGCTTTGCCCTTGAGTACCCCTTCCGGGGAGACCCGAGGCGCCTGGACGACTCGTTTGTCTGCTATTTCGGGCCGCTGGACATGGAGGGGTTGAAGTTTTACGGGGTAGGCCTCGAAAAGTCGATCGAGATGGGTAAGCTCAGGTTTTTCAGTGTGTTCGTGCTGAAACTGATGCTCTGGATGAAGAAATTCATACCAAACTACGGTCTCATTATTATCATCCTTTCGATCTTGACGAAAGTGATCTTCTACAGGCTGACGCATAAAAGCTTCAAGTCGATGAAAGACATGCAGAAGCTTCAGCCGAAGCTGAAAGCTCTTCAGGATAAGTACAAGGATGATAAGGAAAAACTGAACAAGGAGACTATGAAGATGTACAAGGAGGGAGGAGTCAACCCGCTTGGTGGTTGCCTGCCGCTCCTCTTTCAGATGCCGGTTTTCATAGCATTGTTCAATGTTCTGAGGAATACAATAGAGTTAAGGGACGCGCCGCTAGGGTTGTGGATAAACGACCTTTCGACGCCGGATGTCCTGTTCGATTTTGGTGTAAACCTGCCTCTTCTGGGCAGTGAGTTTCACTTGCTCCCCATACTTATGGGTGTAGCGATGGTTGTTCAGACGAAACTGGGTGGGACCCCGGAGGGTAGTACGGGGCCAGCTTCGCAGACGAAGATGATGCAGACGATGATGCCGATCGTATTCACATTTATTTTCTACGGAATGCCCTCAGGGCTTGTTCTGTACTGGTTGATAAACAACATCCTGTCGATCATCCAGCAATATTTTGTACATAAGGCGATAGACGCCGAAGAAGCAGCAGCGGAGGAGGCCGCAACAAAAACGTAAAAGGACCGACAATAGACTTTTACCGGAAAGCCCCGGATGTGGGCTCCGGGCTGGAATGGAGATCAATAAGTTCAGGTAGAATAATAAGCTGAACAGGATCATGCTTACAATATCGACTGGGAAAAAGGGAGAGTAATATGAACAGGCCGGAAAAGACAGAATCAGGAAAGAGGACGATCGAGACCACAGGAAAGACCGTTGAAAAGGCCCTTGCGAAAGCGATGAAAGAACTTGCAGCGAAAGTGGAAGATGTCGACATCGAGATCATCGAGGCTGGATCAAAGGGTGTACTCGGCATATTCGGAGCGAAAGAAGCAAAAATAAAGGCAACGTTAAAAAGAAGCTCGGCGGGCGTCGAAGAGGTGGCCGACGAAGTAACGAAGCTTATAATGAGTTGTCTGGATGTTAATTACAGACTGTTTTCAGATATTCTGGATGATACGACATATATAAATATCGAAACAGCCGGAGTGGACGGGCTGTTGATAGGCAGAAAGGGAGATACGCTGAGCTCCCTGCAGCATCTGGTTGGCCGGATAGTATCCCGGAAGCTCGGTGGGTATCAGAGGCTGACCCTCGATGTCGGCGGGTATCTGAAAAACAGACAGGAGATCCTGAAGCAGAAGGCAGTGAAAGCAGCCGAAAGGGCGCGACAGACGAACAGAGATGTCGGACTGGAACCCATGAAAGCCTCGGAGAGACGGATAGTACACCTGGCCCTTACAGATATCGAAGGTATTTCAACATACACGGTCGGCAACGGCGAGATGCGGAAAGTATTCGTTGCTCCAGAACATGGAGCGGAGAGAAAAAACCGCTATAACAGAAGATAAGCTATGGACGGTGAGACTGTAGTAGCCCTGGCAACGCCGCCCGGCGAATCGGGGATCGCAGTTGTGCGGATCTCCGGAAAGCGGGCAGTGGACATAATCGAGGGGATGTCGCCCGGTGCGGCCGGGTGGAAATCCCACGAGATGCACCTTTCGCGCCTTGGAAACATAAATGGCGAGATCCTGGATGAGGCTCTCGCCGTTTGCATGCTGGCACCGAATTCATATACAGGAGAAGATGTCGTTGAGATCTCATGCCACGGAAGCATGCACGTCACGGGCGCTATAATCGAAGATATCATCTCAAGGGGCGCTGAACAGGCAGGACAGGGAGAATTCACAAAAAGGGCTTATCTTAACGGACGAATGGACCTTGTCCAGGCGGAAGCAGTTGCGGATCTCATCTCTTCCGAGACGAGACTTCAGAGCAGAGTGGCGCTTGCGCATCTGGGAGGAAGTCTTTCGAGGAAAATGGTAGAGATAGAAAACGGGCTTCTGGGACAGCTTGCGCTTGTGGAGGTGTCGATTGATTTCAGCGAGGAGGATATCGAGACCTGGTCAGCTGAGAGGCTGACGGAAATATCTGTGGAGACAAGAGGGAAGATAAGTGTCCTGTTGGAATCCGAGATGGCAGGAAGAAAGCTGAGACAGGGTATAAGGATAACCATACTGGGTCCGAGAAACGCAGGGAAAAGTTCTCTCTATAACGCCCTTATTGGAGAAGAGAGAGCCATAGTCAGCGAGATCCCGGGGACGACGAGGGATGTTTTGAGGGAAAGGATCCACATAGGGGGGTTGACATATTACCTTGAGGATACTGCGGGGATAGCTGATACAGGCTGTGAGATCGAGGCGCGGGGGATCTCGATGGGCAGAGAGGCGGCAAGGGGGGCAGACATCGTTCTTTTCGTTCTGGATGGAAGCCATAGATCCAGGGCCGAAGATAGGGAAGAATTGCGCAATGTGAGCGCGGTCGAGCATATAGTCGTGTTGAACAAATCAGATCTCGGGCTGGCCGAGTCGACGGCGGATGTTGCCGGGAGATTTGGAGAGGCAGATGTAATAGCAGTATCCGCGCTTGGCGGAGAAGGGTTGGCCGATCTTCGAAGCGCCATTTTCGGAAGAACGGTCGGGGGCGATATCTCAAAGCTGGAAAAAGAAAGGATAGCCCTGAACACGAGGCAGAGCAACGCTCTGAAGGATGTGTCGGCCGCGCTGGCGAGGATGGAGAAGGAGATAGAACGGAAAGCCGGGCCTGAGATAGTAAGCATGGAACTCCGCGAGGCTATTGACGCGTGTGGGAAGGTTACCGGCAGGTCTGTGAGCCAGGACCTTCTGGACACGGTCTTTTCAAGGTTTTGTATAGGTAAATAGTTGCAGACAATTAAGATATAAGTATAACAGGAATAATTACTGATAGTTTATGGATAATAGATATGAAATAATAGTTGTCGGAGGAGGCCATGCCGGATGCGAGGCTGCCCTGGCTGCCGCAAGGATGGGTATCTCGACATTGCTGGTGACTATAAGCGAGGCTGATATAGCACGGATGCCGTGCAATCCGGCCATAGGAGGTCTGGCGAAAGGACAGCTGGTCCGAGAGATCGACGCTCTGGGGGGAGAGATGGGTGTCTGTATCGACAGCGCGGGCATACAGTTCAGAATGTTGAACCGGGGGAAAGGGCCCGCCGTCTGGTCACCAAGAGCTCAGGCCGACAAGAAGATATACCACGAAAAAATGCTCACGACTCTTCGTGAATGCAGGAATCTCGAACTCATGGAAGCGGAGGTGTCGAGGCTCGAAGTATCGGGAGGCAAGGTGACTGGAGTTGTAGTCGCGGGAGGCACGACGGTAGCGGCGGAAAAAGTCATCCTGGCCCTGGGGACATTTCCAAACGGGCTTATGCATATAGGGGAGAAGCAGATACCGGGTGGTCGGGAAGGAGAGCCGCCTTCGTGCTCACTTTCAGACGCGATGTCAGAACTCGGGCTGGAACGAAAAAGGCTAAAAACGGGGACTCCGGCCAGGCTGGCGAGGGACACCATCGATTATTCCTGCTGCGAAGAACAGCCCGGAGACCCGGAGCCCATGCCATTTTCCTTCAGGACCGACAGGCTCGAAGTCGACCAGGTAAGCTGCCATATAACATATACAGGTGAGAAGACTCACGAACTGATAAAGAAGAATATCGGGAGATCGCCGTTGTTCTCCGGGCAGATAGAGGGTGTCGGGCCGAGGTATTGTCCATCGATCGAGGACAAGGTGGTCCGCTTTCCGGATAGACAGAGGCACCAGATATTTCTGGAGCCGGAGGGCAGGGATAGCGAAGAGATATATATTAATGGTATGTCGACAAGCCTTCCTGTCGATGTCCAGGCTGAAATGATCTCATCGGTGCCGGGCCTGGAGAACGCAAGGATCATCCGGTACGGGTATGCGATAGAATATGATTTTTTTCCTCCATGGCAGATCCATTCGACCCTGGAATCGCGAAAGATCGGTGGACTTTACATGGCAGGGCAGGTCAACGGTACTTCGGGGTACGAGGAAGCTGCGGCACAGGGGCTTTGGGCGGGGATAAATGCGGTCCTGGATATAAGGGGCGATCTTCCATTCAGACTTGGAAGACACCAGGCATACGCTGGCGTGATGGTAGATGACCTGATAACAAAGGATATTGATGAACCTTACAGGATGTTCACCTCAAGAGCGGAACACCGGCTTCTCCTGCGGCAGGACAACGCGGACGAAAGGCTGATGAGGTATGGGGCCAGGTTCGGGCTTCTGGAGCGGAAGATGTGGGAGGAGATGATCGACCGCAAAAAGAATGTACATAATGCTGCTCGAAGGCTGGAGAGAATAATGATATCTGCAAGCGACGCAAGCAACATCCTTGAAAGATCAGGGGCGCCGGGAGTGAAAGAGGCGAAAAGGGCATCAAAACTTCTTCAGAGGCCGGAGCTTGGGATCGAAGACCTCGAAGCGGTTCTGCCAGAAGGGCTTCGAGGCCTCTCCAAGAGAGAGAAGGAGATGCTCTCAATCGACCTTAAGTACGAGGGATACATAAAGAGACAGAAAAAAACGGCCCAGAAGATCATGAGAATGGACAAGACGCGCATTCCGGACAAGTTTTCATTTGAGATAGACGCGCTAAGTATGGAAGCGAGGGAAAAGCTGGAGAAGTTCAGGCCCGAGACACTGGGGCAGGCATCGAGGATCACAGGGGTGAGGAATTCGGACCTTTCGGTGCTCATGGTCTATCTCGGGCGGCATTTCCCCGATGGGGAGGATAGGCAAGGCTCCGGGGCGGGAGAAGCCAACTCCTTCCGAAGAAAAGGTAAAGGGGGCGGGAGATGAGTGACGCAAAAGACGAGCACGAAAAGATCGTGGGGGCGATTCTCGAAGGATCTCCTTTCGGGTTACAGGACAATGCCCTTGTCATGCTGAACCACTTTGTGTCGGAGTATCTACACTGGGGCCGCAGCATACATCTTGTAAGCAGGCGTGACCCCGGCTCTTCTCTGGCCACCCAGATTGTAGAATCACTGTTTATGCTGGATTTCGCCGGGAACCTGCTTTCCGGGAGAGGTGGTGGACCTTTTCAGGTCGCTGATGTCGGTTCGGGTTACGGATTTCCGGGCCTGGTGTGGAGCCTGGTGCGGGAGGACATGGATATAACGCTGGTAGAAAGAAAAGAAAAATGTGTCTCCTTCCTGGAGATGATGATCTCGAGGATCGGCATGGGAAGGGTCCAGGTGATGAGGGCCGATGCGGGAAAGATTGATATACCACAGAGGTTCGATCTGGTGACGACAAAGGCGGCCGGCAGGCTTTCCGACGCCATCCCCATCGTATCCGGCCTGATGAATGATGATGGGCTTTACGTTACGATAAAGGAGGCGGCCTGGGAATGGGAAGTGGATGGGTTAGATTTGCGTGGGATGGTGCTGGTCTCCAGAGAGGATCTTCCGGGAAAGACCGGGGTATTGCTGGCATTTGGAAAAGAGGGCTGGGACGATACGCGATGATTCCACCGAAAAGCATGCTTTTTTAGTCCCTCGACGAGATGATCGCAGTTGGATCCCGGTGTTTCATGTGAAACATTTATCCCCGGTAGCCCGCCGACGCCTTGCCGGGTGTTTCACGTGAAACAGGCACTGGGGGAAGCGAAGGACACTTTTTAATTGATTTCCACGACGGGCCTGTCTATAATCCTGTAGGCCCCACAATTATCCGAGGAGAAAAATATGCGTCATATTTCGTGGTATTTCAAGGCATTAGTGGTTTGTGTCGTGTTTGCCGGGGTCGCCGGTTGTGACGACTCGGTGGACTTTAAAAACGCTACTCCGGGGAGCATTACCATAACAAAGGATCTTTGTTATCTGTCGGGAGGGGACGTAGTCGAGCTTAACTCTTCCGCCACCGATCCCGACGAAGACGAGATCTCTTTCGGCTGGGCGGCTACAGGGGGAGTTTTTAGTCCGGTTTCCGGCGAGGGGCGCAGCGTGACCTGGACGGCGCCGACAGAATCCGGGACATATACGCTGACCTTGAGTGTCTTCGACGGAATCGATACGGGAAGCAAGTCGATCGATATCGAAGTCGGCGAGGTGATACTTCTGCTGCCCGGGAGCAACGAATATTTCGATAACGGATCATACTATATATACAGTCAGGCGGCACATATTACGGTCAGGTTCCTGACGTCTCTAATCCTCCACGAGGGCGTAACCATCATATTCGACAACGAATATGCAGGCATTACTGTCGAAGGAGATTTCCAGGCTCTCGGGAAACCGGGCAACCCGGTTGTTTTAAGGACAAACTATTGTCCAGGAGATTCGGAAGAAGAATGGGAGGGAGTCAAGTTTCAGGGCGAACACGCAATCGGTATAATGAAATATTGTGAGATCAGCAATGCTTACACCGGTGTTTCTGTGCGGGACTATGCGACAGTCACCCTTGATACGATCAGCATATCTGATAGTGCAGAATTCGGTATCGAGATATACAACATGTCTAATGTAGAGATAACAGGGTGTAAAATATGGGATAACGGCCGCGGAATACGCAGTAACGATTCCGATGTCACGATCAGGAATTCGTCGATCCGATACAATTACCAGTTTGGAATACATGCCGGCGGAGAAGCCGCTCCAAATCTGGATATAGAATACAGCAACGTCTCGAACAATGTTGAAGGGTTCCTTCTCTCCGACGCCGCACGGCCGCGGGTCAAAAACTGCTCGATATTCTTAAATGAGGCTGGGATTAACAAATATGGGGTCCGGCTTTATGAATACGATGGTGGAGGGGTGCTTGATTTTACAGAAAACTTCTGGGGAGAGACCACATACGGTTCAATAGCGGCCATGATACATACACAGGGTGGTAACGCTACGGTTGATTTTAGTGACTGGCTGGATGAATCCCCGGCGGAAAACTAGAGGAAAGACAATTTATATGAAGGGTAAGATGGGAAAAATAATAGCGATAGCCAATCAGAAGGGTGGGGTCGGGAAGACGACTACGGCCGTCAACCTGAGTGCCAGCCTGGGAGTGCTGGAAAAGAAGGTCCTTCTCGTTGACAGTGACCCCCAGGCCAACGCCAGCAGCGGCCTGGGAGTGAGGGCCCTGGAAGGCGACAAAACGGTATATGAAGTGCTTATAGGAGAAGCTGAGGCGGGCAATGTCATTGTCAATACAGAGCTTATGGACTTGCTCCCTTCACATCCCAGGCTGATAGGCGCCGAGATCGAGCTTGTTTCCCAGATAGCCCGTGAGAGAAAATTGAAATCAGCCCTGATGGGAATAAGAGAAAGATACGATTTTGTCATAATAGATTGCCCACCAAGCCTCGGGCTTATTACCCTCAATACACTTACGGCGGCTGATTCGATCCTTATCCCGATCCAGTGTGAATATTATGCACTCGAGGGGTTGAGCCAGCTGCTCAGCACCATAAGGATGGTACAGAAACACCTCAATCCCGACCTTGCGATAGAAGGTGTCCTGCTGACCATGTTCGACAAGCGGTTAAGGCTTTCCAGCCAGGTGGCTGACGAAGCAATATCATATTTTGGAGAAAAGGTGTATGACAGCATCATTCCCAGAAATGTCAGGTTGAGCGAATGTCCGAGTTTCGGGATGCCTGTGATCCTCTACGATGTACAGAGTTCGGGAGCTAAAAGCTATCTGAAGCTGGCGACTGAACTGATCGAGAAGCAGAATTCGGGTTCGGCAGAGATAGCTGCCAGTGGGGGAGGTGGATGATTTGAGAAAGAAAGTTCTTGGTCGAGGCTTGGAAGCTCTTATCTCACAAGACCTTAAAGATAGCATTGCGGAGACTGAGCGAGTCCGGGAGATCGAGCTTGGAGAGATAGATCCCAACCCTCACCAGCCGAGGGACCACTTCGACGACAGGCATCTGGATGAGCTGGCCGAATCTATAAAAAAGAATGGTGTACTTCAGCCCGTGGTCGTCAGGAGGGCTGGAGACAGATATCAGCTGATCGTGGGCGAGAGAAGGCTCAGGGCTTCAGGAATTGCCGGAAAGAATACAATTCCTGCCATAGTACGGAATGTCGATGACGATGACGCGCTGAAGCTGGCTCTGTTGGAGAACCTGCAGAGAGAGGATCTTAATCCGATAGAAGAAGCAAGGGGATATATCGCCCTCAGGCAGCGTACCGGATTGTCTGACAAGGAGATAGCAGCAATACTTGGAAAGAACAGAAGTACTGTCGCGAATACTATAAGGCTTCTTAACCTGCCCGCCGAAGTGGTCGGGCTGATCGAGGAAGGTCGTCTCAGGGCGGGCCATGCCAGGGCCATACTCTCGGTCGATGGTGAAAAGGAACAGATAGCGTGGGCTAGAAAGGTCGTTGAGGACGGATTTACGGTGAGAGATATAGAGCTGGCCGTGAAACCGGAAAAGAAGAAAAGGCGCAGGAAAAAGAGTGCAAGCCGTGATCCGGTCCTTGCGGAGTTCGAGGAAAGGCTTGAGACAGTGCTTGGTACAAGGGTGAGGATCCTCCCGAGAAAAAAAGGAGGACTGATCACAATTGAGTTCTTCTCCGACGATGACCTCGAGAGCATCCTGGAGAGGATAGGAGTAGATATCACCCTTTAGGTTCAAGCGGCTCCGGAGTCGCATAGGGCGGAAGATCGGGAATAAGATGGAAAAAGAGACATTCTCCATTATCGTCGTACCTCACGATATCAAAAAGACGAGGACCTACAAGGTCCCCTACAGGACGTTTTATACCGTAACAACGTTTCTTGCGATAGGGCTTGTTGCAATGGTTGTTTTTCTAAGCACTTACGGAAAACTGCTGGTAAAGACGCGGGAGACTCTCATGCTCGAGCGACAGGTGAGAGAGTTGACGGTAAGGAATGAGAAGATAAGCGAGGTCATCCGAAATCTTTCGGAGATACATGCTATGGATCTGAAAGTGAGAGGGATGCTTGGCCTCGATATAGCAGAAGAAGACAGGCGGGCACTTGATAGCACATCACCGGCGGTAACTGCCGGAGAAACACAGCTTGAGAATGAAAAAACACAGATGCTGAGGGCGATACCCAGCTTTTGGCCTGTAAGAGGCTTTATTACAAAAGGTTACAACCTTGGGCGAGGGGAAGGAGACCCCACATATCATCCGGGGATCGACATTGGTGTGGAGCGGGGAGTGCCTGTGCGAGCGGCAGCTTCCGGGGTAGTGATCGATGTGGGGTGGGACGATATCTACGGATATATTGTTCAGATAGACCATGGGTACGGAATAAAAACTCTTTACGGACACAACGACAGGCTGGTAGTAATAAAGGGAGAACGGGTGGGTCGGGGACAGACGATAGCCCACGCTGGAAGCACGGGAAGGAGTACAGCTCCGCACCTGCATTTCGAGGTCACACAGGATAACATCCAGGTGGACCCTTTAAAATACCTTTTAAAATGAGGTCAATAGATGAAAAAAAAGAATCAGATGAAAGGATTCTCAAAATTCACGAAAGAGGGTGAAGAAATGAACGGAGAAGGAAAGATGAATTCAATTATTGGGCAAGGGTGCAAGATCAAAGGTACGATCGATGTCAAGGAAGGTACTCTCAGGGTCGACGGAGAATTTGAGGGGACGATTAATTGTCCGGGAACTCTGGTCGTAGGTAAGGACGGAAAGGTCAATGCCGACGTGAATGTTGCAAGCGCTGTCATAGGCGGGAAGGTAAACGGAAATATAGACGCCAGGGAAAAGATCGAACTGCAGGCCGGGTCAAGGCTCGAAGGCGATATCAAGACTACGAGGCTTGTGATCGATGAAGGTGTGTTTTTCGAGGGCTCCTGCAAGATGAGTCCGGACAACAAAACGGCAACTCCGTCACATGTGCCCGGGAAAGAAGAGGCGCAAAAAGACAAAAAAAGCAATTCGAATGCTTGGGCTAAATAGGAATAGATGCTTAATAACAAGAATGCCGGGTGTCGCAAATGTGCGGAATGTGTTGATGTGACAAGCTGACCGATGCATCAAATTAGATGTGAAGCGCGGACACACAGAGCAATTAGATAATAAGAAGCGGGAGCCCCCGGAGGCTCCCGCTTTCGTGCAGGCTATTCAGATCATTTGATGTTGACCTTTATCTCCTTCGGGATCGCCTTTTCGGTCTTCGGCACGGTGATGTTCAATACGCCGTTTTTGTACTCCGCATCGACTCCTTCCGGCTCGGTATTGTCGGGGAGAGTAAAAGACCTCTCGAAGCTTCCACAGTGTCTTTCGCAAAGATGATAGTTCTTCTCTGTCGCCTTCTCTTCTTTCTTCTTCTCGCCCCTTATCGTGAGGATGTTCTCCTGGACTTCGATGCTGATCTCGTCTTTGTCCCTTCCGGGTATTTCGGCCGATATCTCATAATTGTTCTCATGCTCCTGAATATCGACCCTGGGTGTCCAACCGCGATAGTCAGTGTCAAGCCTCCTTCTGTTCACCAGGAAAAGATTGTTGAAAATATCGTCCATCTCACCCTGAAGGGTCTTGAGGCCCGTCGTTTCCGGGTACCATCTCATCAGTCTCATTCTGCACCTCCACTTTTACTTCTGCCTTTAGATCTTGTTTCCGATTCTTAAGCCTGTTGTCCGGACTTGGTAACAGTCAGGGCATGAGGCGTGCCAGAAAACAGTGTTATAACGCAACACATTATATAACAACAGAATAGAAAGTACTCGGGTATGCCGATCTCGCCGTGGCGAGCGACTGGCTGCCACGCTGCCACAACGCGCTGCCACAATTGACGGCCGTGGCGTGCTGGGGCTGCCAGAATGGCATGTCTTTTATTGTCTGGTATGGCGGAAATGAGAAACCTGACAGACCCGGGATCGTCAATGAAGTTGCGGAAGGCAGGCTGTTAAGGGGCTAAAAGAAAGATAAAGAGGCTGCTGCATCATGCCGAAAAACCAGAAGGAGGATTATAAGGAAAGTTTTCTGACAGACGACAGGAAAAGAAATTAAATGAAGGTAATTAACTACATAATACTCTTTTTGAGTCTTCTCGTTATTCCTGCCATAGAAGGTGAATTAGATATAATAAATAGGACTAACATGATATTAGATGCCGAGAAAAACAATTTGGACCCGAACAGAGATGAGGCCGGGTATATGCTTCTTGAGCATATGGTGGAAGAAGCGAATTATTTTATTCCTGCAGTCGATGATCGATTACAGGGGGGGGACAGGTCCGAAAAAAGCAGAAGTGTTACTCTCTCATCTTCGATAGATCCAGGTCCTTCAATTCCGGGAGTCCGTGATCCTCTATGGGATCAGATGTGGGGGTGGCGTGCTGCGGGGCTCGAGGAGGCTTGGAAGCACGCGACGGGAGAAGGCGTGACTATAGCGATAATAGACACTGGATGCGACCTCGGACATCCCGACCTGGAGAAGTCTTTATGGACAAACGAAATGGAATTTTCGGGACTGCACGGGGTCGATGATGACGGAAATGGGTATATCGATGATCTGCACGGGTATGATTTCGTGTCTGTGTCAGAACAATCGATGGTTGAAGGAGAGGATGGATGGCCTCCGGACGGAGATCCAGGAGATACAAACGGCCATGGCACACATGTAGCGGGAATAATCGGTGCCGTCGCCGGAAACGGACTGGGGATAGAGGGGGTTGCTCCTCGATGCCGGCTGATGATACTTCGAGCGGCCTACACCGACCTGTATGGAGCCGGGGCTCTATCCGGGCATGATGTAGCAGAAGCTATAAGGTATGCAGTCGCTATGGGTGCCGATGTGATTAACATGAGTTTCGGGGGGGGGTATTCTGAAGAGATACACCGGGAGATAATTATTGCGGAGAAGGAAGGCATCGTCCTCGTGTCTTCTGCTGGAAACAACGGGGCTGGATCTGAACTTTTTCCCGCTTCATGTCTTGAGACGATCGCTGTGGGCGCTTCAGATCCAAACGGAAATCCTGCTATTTTCTCCTCCTGCGTTCCGGGCGTCGATTGCCTGGCACCTGGAGTATCTGTGATTTCGACCGGACCAGGCGGGTACGCGGTGAGAAGCGGCACATCTACGGCGGCGCCGTTTGTATCTGGGACGGCGGCACTCATACTTTCCGGACCAGAGCCTGTTCCCCTGGAAATGGTGAGAGGAAGGATCCTTTCGGGATGTCTGCGTGAAGGATCAGACGATGAGATCCTCTACGGGTGCAGAGGTTGCGGTAATATCCGGGCCGACCTGTCGATCGCCGCGAACACGCGCTATTTCGCTGTTCCGGAAAGTTCGGAATTAATTACAGATGATATATCGGACTGTGGAATCTATCCGCCCGGGCGAAAGTTCATATTAATTGTGAGGGCGAGAAATCTTCTCGAACGTATCGAGGGTGGACAGATTCAGATCGAGCCAGACAGGGAAGGTATTTTCACGGTCGCCCCGGTAGTGAGTGAGCAGATCGATCTGGGAACGGACGAGATCTTTGAAGCCCGGTACGAGTTGGTATCTCTGGTCCCCATCGATGAGGGGGAGATGATCGGGTTCAGATTCTCACTGGTATGTGATGGGGAGATCCAGACAACAGGGATAGATCAGCAGGTCCCGGCAGCTCCTCGTTATACAAGTGGGGCGGTGGCTCTGTTTGAAATGCCGGGGGACGGAAACGGGGCGGCAGATCCGGGAGAGAGGATAGAACTGGAAATAGAGATATACGGTCCGGACGACGGAGGAACAATATCATCCTGCCTTGATGTCTCGGAAATATCCACCGTAGGGAGCGGGTTTCTGGTATCGGAAGCAGTTTTGAACGGGGAAGGACGGGCTTTGCTCAGCTTTGAATTCGTTATAGCAGATTTGAACGAGGACAGGCCGGATCTTTCCCTTTCGGGCTCTGTCCCGGCATATCTTCCGCTTTCAATAGAGGGTGAAGATGCCCGGAATACGACGGAGATACCGTTATGGATATCATACCGCGGAGATGCCTTTACATCCGATCCCCCCGTCTGTTTCCAGGGGGGAGGCGCTCATACGGGGATCTTCCATGATGGGCCGGGCACCGACTTGAAAATGAAATGGAATTACGATATTCCAGGAACGGGAAGCATAGTCTGTCAGCCCGCGGTCTCCAGAAAAATGGTCTTTGCGGCAAGAAGAGAAGGCGAAAAGAGTGTTGTATACGCAGTCGACAGGGCTTCCGGAGGATTCCTCTGGAGGAGAAAGCTGCCGGGTGAATGCAGGCACGCGCCACGGTCGATGCTCTGGGCAGGGGGAGTCCTTTTTGTGCCATCGGGACGATATCTCTGTGCCGTGGACTGTGAGACTGGAGCAATCGTATGGTCGCGGACCGTGGGTGTCGAAGAGGGGTGGAAATATACGGCCGGTGAACCGGTGGGTGACCAGGATGTGATCGTCTGTACATTCCACTGTCCGGAAACGGGAGCAGATGACATCGTCATGGCTATGGATCGTCTGACGGGTAACAGGCTCTGGATCGACAGGGATCATGAGATGGTCTATGGAACGGCTCCTCCGGCGTTAGACAGGACAGAGCTTGTGGTGGTCGATCTGGCCGGAAGGATGGCAGCCTTCGATATCAGCTCGGGAAGACGGCTGTGGACGATAGAGACCGGGATCTCCCCTGGATTCCCACTGATGATCTCCTCCCATGCGGCTATCATATGTGGAGGAGGCGGAAGGATCGGTGCCTTTCTGATCGAAGACGGTATGGCACTATGGGAATGTGAAACGGGTGCAATACCACAGGGTCCTCCCTGCTTGACGCCAGACGGGATGATGACGGTCGTCGTAAGGACCGGACTCGTTCCCGGCATTCTTCGGATCGGGCCATCGGGAGATCTCGATTCTCCCCTGGCGGAGATAGGAGGGTATGGGTTCTCCGGGGCGATCTCGTCAGGAGGGATGATTTTTTCCGGAAGGGAAGACGGCAGGATAGGGATCTATTCCACTGCCGGGGAGTCGATAGCGGAGGTTCCGATAGCTCCGGGCGAAGATGCCGCAGCGAAGTTGCCGTTTATAAGTGGAGAAGAACTTTATGTATGTGTGAATACGAACGGCAGGGATATTCTGATAGCATTGGCCCATTCTGGCGGGCAGGCACCTTCCGTTCGGGGCAGGATCGTGAACTACCCCAACCCCTTCAATCCTTCGACTACCATCCGATTCATCAATGGCTCGGGCGGGCATGTGAGGCTGCGTGTGTTCGATGTGGCCGGGAGGCTGGTGAGGACGATTGTCGATGAATTCCTTCCTGCCGGACCCGGCGAATATACCTGGGATGGTCTGACAGAAAAGGGAAGTGTCGCGTCGTCGGGTGTCTTCTTCGCTATGCTCGAGTGCCCGGACGGGACCTTCACACGCAAGATACTATTGTTGAAATAGGCTTAAGCCTGCAAAAATAATGGAACAAGGTGGGCTTTTGGCGTATAAAAGATATTGAAGGCTCCGCTTTCTGACGGAGCCTTAAGAGTCATTAATGACATGGGCCGCCGCCTGAAGGAGGAAAATTGTCTCTCAGGAGTCCGATAACACTGATACTGATGATAGTCATGCTGCTGTCCGGCTGTGGTGGTGGGAAGGTGACAGAGTACTCCATTGAGCAGTTCCTCGATTACAGGATAGTCGCCGGAGGTTCTTTTTCTCACGACGAGACGAAACTGCTGTTCACTATGGACAGCATGGAGACTTTCAACGCCTGGACGGTCCCGGTCGCCGGCGGGAAACCGGTCACCCTGACCGATTCGAGGAAGGCTCCAGTGTTTGCCCTTTCATATTTCCCCGATGACGACAGGTTTCTTTTCCTGTCCGATAAAAGCGCCAGGGGCAATTACCATTTATATCTCATGGATGAAAACGGAGATGTGACCGATCTCACACCGGAAAAGAAAGCCCGGGCAGTTTTCTATGGCTGGACCCGCGACAGAAAACATATGATCTTCGGGTCGAACAAGAGGGATCCGAGATTTACAGATATATACCTGATGAATGTCGAGAAGATGAAGCCGAAGATGATATTTTTAAATGACAGGGGATACAATTTCGGGCATCTCTCGTCAAATATGAGATACATGTCGTTCTCCCGGTACAGGACGGAACATGACTCGCAGATGTATATATACGACAGGGACACGGGTGAGATGAAAGACATATCCCGCCATACAGGCGAGGTACATTATCAGCCCCTCGAGTTCTGCAGCGAGTCGAGATATCTATATTACCTTACAAACAGTGGGAGCGAGTTCCGGTACCTTCGCAGATACGATCTGGCAACCGGCGAGAGCGAGACTGTCGAGACGGCGGAATGGGATATCGTATATTCGTATTTCTCATATGACGGCAAGTACAGGATGACCGGAATAAACGTGAACGGAAAGACAGAGATCAGGATCTATGACGAGACTACTGGCGAAAGGGTGGAGATACCGGAAGCCCCGACCGGAGAGATCTCAAATGTCGGATTCTCGCGAAGCGGAAGGTATATGAAGTATTCGGTCAACAGTCCGCATTCGCCGAACGATCTTTACGTCTATGATTTCCAGACTGGACGACACACGAGGGTGACCCGGGCGATGAACCCGGAAATAGATATGGCAGACCTTGTGGATGCCGTGGCGGTCAGGTACAGGTCTTTCGACGGTGAGGTCATCCCGGCTGTATTGTACAAGCCGAAGAAGATCAGGGCAGGGGACCGCGTCCCGGCGCTGGTCTACGCTCATGGTGGCCCCGGAGGCCAGTCAACATTCAGGTACAAGGCATTATTCCAGTATATGGCTAACCATGGCTATGTGGTCCTGGCGCCGAACAACCGCGGCAGCAACGGGTATGGAAAGAGATTCCTTTCTCTGGATGACAGGAAGCACGGGCGTGACGATCTACAGGATCTTATCGAAGGAAAGAACTGGCTCATCAAAACAGGCTATGTAGACCCCGAAAGGATAGGGATCATCGGTGACAGTTACGGTGGATTCCTGGTGCTCTCCGCGATGGCTTTCCATCCGTCTGAATTCGCCGTCGGTGTCGATCTGTTCGGGATAGCGAACTGGATAAGGACTCTCAGGGACCTTCCCTCGTACTGGGAAAATTACAAGGATGCCTTTTATCGTGAAATGGGTTATCCTGACAAGGATGAGGAGTACCTCAGAGGCATTTCTCCCATCTATCACGCAGAACGGATAACGGACCCGCTCATGGTGATACAGGGGGGGAAGGACAACTGGGTGCTGAAGGTCGAGGCAGAAGAGGTGGTCGACACGGTGAAGCGGGGAGGAGTCGACGTCGAATACATGCTGTTCGAAGATGAGGGACACGGGTTTTCCGGGAAGACCAACCGGTTGAAGGCTTACAGGGGGATCCTCGAATTTCTGGACAGGCATCTGAAAGACACGAAAAAATAAAACATAAACAGGAGAGACCGATCTGATGAATTCGCAAGGCGACGCGGAGATACTGCAAAAATTCGAGCATGCCTGCGGGCAGTTGAAGGGCCAGATAGCAAAAGTGATCATCGGGCAGGAAAGAGTAGTCGATGAACTGGTAATGGCCCTTTTCACTGGAGGCCACTGCCTCCTGGTCGGAGTGCCGGGATTGGCCAAGACACTTCTTGTCTCGACCGTGGCGGACTGCCTTGGCCTCGGGTTTTCGAGGATACAGTTCACCCCGGACCTGATGCCGAGCGATATTATGGGAACCGAAGTGCTGGAGGAGGATAAGGCTGCCGGGAACAGGGTGTTCAGATTCATCCGTGGCCCGGTCTTTGCGAATGTTGTCCTTGCCGATGAGATCAACAGGACACCTCCCAAGACACAGGCGGCGCTGCTGCAGGCGATGCAGGAGTACGAGGTGACGGTCGGGGGCAAGACGCACATGCTCGGACGGCCATTCTTTGTCCTGGCGACACAGAATCCAATCGAGCTCGAGGGTACATACCCGCTGCCCGAGGCGCAGCTGGACAGGTTCATGTTTAATATCCAGGTCGATTACCCGTCAGAAGAAGAGGAACTCAGGATCGTCGAGACTACGACTACTTCTGTTCCTGACAAGCCGGAGAAGGTACTCAGCGGAGCGGAGATAGTAGAGATCCAGCAGATGTTGATGAAGGTCCCTGTCTCTGAAAAGGTACTTTCCTACGGTGTCAGACTCGTCAGAGCGAGCAGGGGAAGCGAATTTCCGGATATCAGCCAGTACCTTTCCTGGGGCGCCGGGCCCCGGGCGGGCCAGTACCTCATGCTGGGAGCAAAGGCGAGAGCTGTCATGACCGGCAGGACCACACCCGATATCGAGGACATCCGTGCCGTGGCCAGACCGGTGCTCCGGCACAGGCTCGTAACGAACTTTCATGCCGAAGCCGATGGAGTGACGACTGAAGATCTCGTCGGCCGCCTGCTGGAATCTGTGCGGCCCTGAGACCAGGGATTGAAACGCGGGGCAGCATACTGATGTCACCAGATAAAAGACAGATCAGTGAATTTCTCCGGCCGGAGGTCGTAGGCAGGCTGGCAAACATGGATCTACGTGCCCGCCTGATCGTGGAGGGATTCATAGCAGGACTGCACAGGTCGCCCTATCACGGATTCTCCGTGGAGTTCGCCGAGTACAGGCAGTACAATGATGGAGAATCGGTCAGGGACATAGACTGGAAGATATACGCTCGGACAGACAGATACTACACGAAGATATTCGAGGACGAGACAAATCTCAAAGCGACCCTGTTGCTGGACAGAAGCGCGTCGATGGATTTTGGAACCGGGTGGGGCACGAAGCTCAATTACGGTGCTCTGCTCTGCGCCGCGCTGGCCTACCTTATGATAAAACAGAGGGACGCGGTCGGGTTGGCCCTCTTCGATGAGAAGATAAACACGATCATCCCGCATCGTTCGATAAGGAGACACCTCTTTTTTCTGATGAAAGAACTCGAGGGTGTGACTCCGGGAGCAAGGACAGAGATAAGCTCGACCCTGCATGAGATGGCGGAGAGGATCAGGCGCAGAGGTCTTATAGTCCTGGTCAGCGATCTTTTCGATGATCCGGAATCGATAATGAACGGACTGAAACATTTCAGGCACAGGGGCCACGAGATCGTTCTTTTTCATATTCTTGACCCCATGGAGATGTCCCTGGATTACGATGGTGAAGTGACCTTCGTCGACAGGGAGACAGGCGAGAAGATGAGGACCCAGCCATGGTTCATAAAGACCGGGTACAGCAAGGACATGGGGGCATGGCTTGAGCTGCTGGAAAATGGCTGCAAGAAGAACGCGATCGATTATAACCGGGTCAAGACTGATACTCCTTTCGACAAGGCGCTGGTGTCCTACCTCAACAAGAGACGCAGGATGAGGTAGATGAATTTTCTTAATCCCATATTTCTGATCCTTGTGAGTGGGGCCGCGGTCCCACTTATCATCCACCTTTTCAGCAGGAAACGGATCCCCGAGGTGCAGTTCAGCACATTGATGTTTCTGCGGCAGTCTGACCGCCGGTCGATGCGAAGAGTGAATCTGCGACGCCTCCTGCTTCTGTTACTGAGGATGGCCGCGATAGCTCTGGCCGCGATGGCCTTCGCGAGGCCGGTGATAACCGGCCGGCTCGCTGCTCTTTTTCCAGGGGAGGAACCGGGAGCGGTGTGCATCCTTCTTGACCGTAGCTACAGTATGGGTATGGCGGGGGCTGGAGGGACGGTCTTCGATCGGGCGAAGGAGCGCGTGATGGAGATTGCCGAAATGCTCGGGGAAGAGGATGAGGTGACGCTGATCCTTTTCGACGAGAGCGCGGTGAAAGTGTTCACCGGGGAGAGGTTCGGCGCCGCTGCGATGGACATCATCGAAAACGAGACCCCATCCTGCCTTGGAACAGATCTTGGAGCGGGAGTAAGGCGAGCGGTGGAACACCTCGCTTCGCACAGGAGGGAAAAGAAGGAACTATATATAATATCCGATTTTCAGAAGAGCGCGTTGAGGGAGGGATCTTCTTCTCTCCACTTCCAGGAAGGGCCGGTTATCAGGACATTTCTATTGCCTGTCGGTGTCGCGGAAGAAGCTAATGTATCGATATATGAAGTGAGGACTCCACAAGTCCCTGTCCACAGGGGGGAGACCGCCACGGTCGGAATCTCGATGAGAAACCATTCCCCCGTCTCGGAGGCAAGATTTCCCCTGCGGGTCTCTTTTGGGGAAAGACTTGTCTTTGAAAGGGAAGTGACGATCGCACCCGGGGCGACCTCCGAGACGAGGATCGAACTCCAGGCCGAAGAGATCGGATGGATAAAGGGTGTAGTCAGAAAGGGGCCGGACCGGTTGGGCACGGATGACACTAGATATTTTACGGTTCGATCCAGGGAAAAGATAAAGGTGATCCTCCTGGCAGGGGACGGGTCGATGTTCCTTCGTGAGGCCCTGAGCCCGGAGGATGCTGACAGCGACATGGAGGTCGAAACAAGCAGCTGGAACCGGCTGACGACCGGGGACCTTGAATCAGCCGGTGCCCTGGTGATAGGACCCGGGGAAAAACCGGAAAGGACGGATCTGGCCACGGTGAAGAGATTTGTCGAAAGAGGCGGAAGAGTAGTCGTTTTCCTGGCAGAAGAGACACGCGTGGTGGCGGAGGCCCTGAGCCGACAGGAGCCATCGATCAGGTTCGGTGTAGAAGAATCCTGGCAGACACTGAAAGATCCCGGATCAGTTCCCTCGTTCCTGTCTCCCTTCAGCAGAGAAGACCTTGCCGCTCTTTCCGGTCTGCGCTTTTCGCCAGCGGTCAGGATAACCGGGATACATCCAGAAGATGTCCTGCTTTCTTTCAGGTCAGGGAATCCATTCATATGGAGGGAAAGGTTTGATGAGGGGGCGGTTCTGTTCATCGCGGCAGACCCGCGGCCGGATGGAGGAGACCTTGTACTTTCACCGCTTTTTCTCCCGCTGGTCCATCAGGCTGTGATGGCGATGCTTCCCGGGAGCCCCGAAGGTGACGGGTCAGCGGTGGGAAGGGAAATGGTCCTTGAAGTAAAGCCCGGGATGTCTTATGAAGTGGTTCTTCCCGGAGGCGCATCCGAAAGAACGGCGAAGACGGGAATCGGCAGAGAGTTGTTGCTGCCGCGAGCCATGCATCCCGGATTCATCGATATATACGAAGAAGGCCGGCTCTACCAGGCGCTGGCGGTCAATCCTGACGCCGAACGGGAATCCCGGGGCGTTCTCATGGACGCAAGGGAGGCTGCCGATTCCCTCGGGCTGCGGGATTACGCAGTTTTGAACGATGATGACAAAGCCGGGAGCGGTCTACGAACCGCAAGAGAGGGCAGAGAGATCTCCTCCTGGCTGGCTGCTGCCGCGATAGCTCTGCTCGTCGCAGAGTTGTTTATCGCTCAGCGAAGAAGGGTGATGTGATGTGGGACTATCTTAAAGACAGGATCGCCGGACTTCCTGCTTTCGAGGGCCTCGAAAAGAGACTCGAACAGGATTCGGGGAGGATCCCTGTAGCAGGACTGGCGGGGAGTTCGCAGGCGCTTGTCCTGTCGACCCTTCTGCGCGGAAAACATGGGCCTGTGATAGTCATCACCACCGATCCGGTCAGCGCCAGGGACATGGAATGGGAGCTTTCTTCGTTCGGTGTCGAGAAGGTCGTAGCCTATCCGGAAGATGAGATCCTGCCGTACGATTATCACGATCCCGACCGGAACCTTACAGGGATGCAGATGACGGCGCTGGAATCTGTCCTGGACGGCAGTTGCGAGGTCCTTGTCTGTACGATGCGCTCCCTTTTGAAAAAGATCTTCGCGCCCAGGCTGTTCAGGTCACTTGTCTTCGAAGTCGAACAGGACCGGGAATATGATATTTATGAACTGGCGGACAGGCTGGTCCAGCTCGGGTACGAACGTCACGAGATCGTGGAGGCGAAAGGTCATTTTGCGATACGCGGAGCGATCCTGGATATCTTCGAGGTTGGATCGCCCGATCCCGTCAGGATCGAGTTCGATGGCGACAGCGCCTTCTCGCTCAGAGATTTCGATGTCGAGACCCAGCGCTCGACCGACCCGCGGTCCTCGGTAAGGATAAGGCCCTTTCATCATATTGCCCCCGATGCCGAGGGGCTTGCCAAGCTGAGAGATTTTCTTGCCGGCATCCCGGAAGAGTTCGACCGTGAAGAGAGAGCAAGGATGATGGTGGTCGCCGAAAGACTTGAAAGCGGCCTGCATTTCTACGGGATGGAACATTACGCGGCGGTCGTACACGACGTCGTGCCGATATTCGAATATTTTCGACAGGCGCCGATGATCGTCACCTGCTGTGACGAAGATATCAGAAGAGGCCTGGAGGAATTCAGGGAAGAGATAAAGGTGCGGTACGAAAGCTCCAGGGAAAAGGAGCATTATTATCCCGAGCCCGACAGGGTCTACCTGTCGGAGAGCGGTCTCGAAGATGCGATGTCCGGATTTAAGAGAATAGAGATGGTGAAGGTACCTGTGTCTGGCGCGGTGAGGTTCTTCTCGGCCTCGACAGGAGATTTCAGGAGGAATTTCAAGGGGCTCGAAAGCCGGATAAGGAAAGAAACGGAAAATGGGATGCAGGTCTTTCTGTTCTGTTCAAGCAAGGTACAGAAGGACAGGGCGGAGGACGTTTTCGAGGAAGTCTCCCTGGAAATGGATTTTCCGGAAGGGTTCATCTCCGGGGGGTTCAGATGGGAGGACGCGGGAGTGCTGTTTCTGAGCGAAGACGAGGTGTTCGGCAGGTTCCACCGGCCGTATCATTCTCCCCTGTCGAGAAACAGATCTCTCTCATACGATCCGGCTCATTTCCAGCCAGGCGATTTCGTGGTGCACATCAGCCATGGGATAGGCCGGTACATGGGCATGAGGATGCTCGAAGTCGAAGGCGGAAAGACCGAGTGTCTCGATATGAGGTATGAAGGGGACGATCGCCTGTTCATCCCTGTTAGCAAACTCAGGATGGTTGAGAAATATATGGCTGCCGACGGTGTGGCGCCGAAACTGGCAGCACTCGGGAGCAAGGCGTGGAAGAGGGCAAAAGAAAAAGCCAAAAAAAGTGCCAGCCTCATCGCTGGCGACCTGCTCGAGATATATGCCGCGAGACAGGTGGCGAAAGGTTTCGCGTGTGGTCCCGACAAGCCCTGGCAGAATGAGATGGAAGCTTCCTTTCCCTGGGAGGAGACACCACATCAGCTCCAGGCTACATCCGAGGTGAAGAATGACCTCGAGGCTATCAAGCCGATGGACAGGCTGCTTTGCGGAGATGTCGGGTTCGGCAAGACCGAGGTGGCGATCAGGGCGGTATTCAAGGTGATTATGGAGGGTAAGCAGGCAGCCTTTCTTGTGCCGACTACAGTGCTGGCCCTGCAGCACCTCTCAACGCTGAAAGAGAGGCTCGCGGGGTTTCCCGTGCGGGTGGAGATGCTCAGCCGGTTTGTCTCCACCTCGAAACAGAAGGAACTTGCAGTAGAGCTTGGAGAGGGAAAGATAGATATCGTTATCGGTACACACAGACTGCTTTCAAAAGACATCTCTTTCGCGAACCTCGGGCTTGTGGTCGTGGACGAGGAGCACAGATTCGGCGTGAAACACAAAGAGAGATTCAAGAAGATGAAGAAGAGTGTGGACGTATTGAGCATGACGGCTACACCGATTCCGCGGACTCTTTCGATGGCTCTTTCAGGGATCAGAGATATCTCGGTGATAGATACCCCTCCGCGTAACAGGCTTCCCATTCAGACGGAGATCCTTCCCTTCGACGACGAGAAGATCAGGGAGGCTGTGATGAGGGAGATAAACAGGGGGGGGCAGGTCTTTTTCGTGCATAACAGGGTGCAGTCGATCCAGGTGATGGAGGGGTATCTGAGGAGACTTCTGCCGGAGAAGGTGAAGATCGCCCACGCTCACGGGCAGATGAAGGAGAAGGAACTCGAGAAGATCATGATCGATTTCCTCGAGAGGAAATTCGACCTGCTTCTTTGCACGATGATCATTGAGGCGGGGCTCGATTTTCCCAACGTGAATACAATAATAATAAACAGGTCGGACCGTTTCGGTCTGGCACAGCTCTACCAGCTGAGAGGAAGGGTCGGAAGGTCTGACAGGAAGGCCTACGCATTCATGCTCATACCGAAAGGAAGGACCCTGACAGCGACAGCGATCAGGAGGCTTCAGGCAATAAGCGAGTTCGACTATCTCGGGGCCGGGTACAGGATCGCCATGAGGGACCTGGAGATAAGGGGGGCTGGAAACCTGCTGGGGCATCAGCAGTCGGGGCAGATAAATGCCGTAGGACTGGATCTGTATTCGAGGATGATAAGGGAGGAGGTCTCTCGCATCAAGGGAGAGCCGGTCGAAGAGGAGAGGGAGATGAAGATCGCAGTTCCTCTAGCCGCGTACCTGCCGTCAGGGTATATCACCGATTCCGAAGAGAGGATGGAACTCTACAGGAAACTGTCAAGAGTAAGGGAGAGGGAGGAGGCCGAAGTGGTCGGCGAGGAACTCGTCGACAGGTTCGGCAGTATGCCCGAGGTAGCGGGGAACATGCTCAAGATCGTCGAATGGAGGGCCAGGGCGATGAAGGCAGGCCTCGAGGCAGTGGATGTGACCCCCCGGGGGATACTGAGGGTCCATTTCTCTCCCGGAAATATTCCGGGGAGAAAACCGATCGCGGAGATTGCCGGGTTGTTCGAGGGAAGGCTCACCTTCCATACGGAAAACGGTTTTTCGATGTCGGTCAGGCCGGATGGGGAGAGGCCCGATCCGGGCCGGGAAGTTGCTGATGTGCCTGTCGGGGAGGCAACCGGAACGGGCTGGCAGGATATGCTGTCGCTCCTGGACCTTGAAAGTTTGTTGAATTTGTTGGAAAATTATGTTAATTAAAGTAGTTAAGACAGAATGGGAAGGTAGCCCGTACGTAGACCCCGGTGAAAGAGTCGGGATGACGTGCCAGCGGCCTTTCGTGTGTGGCAGATCCAGCGGATCTATTTGAGAGGAGAGAACATGAAAAAGACTGTAATCATCATTGTCGCCATGGCTTTGGCGCTCGCGGCGGGCTGTTCGAAGACCGACCGCAAAGACCTGATCGTTGCCGAGATCGATACGAAGACTATTACCCTGGCGGATTTTGAGACGACGGCGGAAACGCTGGAAAACAAATATCTGCCGGAAACCGCCGACATGGAGGGAAAGAAGGAACTCCTGCATCACATGATCAACAAGGAAGTCATGGCGCTCAAGGCCACCTCCCTCGGGTATGAGAGAGACGAGGATTTCAAAAAGTTCTGGGACCAGTTCAAGGGCCCGTTTCTCGTGACGGCTCTATGGAACGAGGAGATAACGAAGAAGGTCGAAGTCTCAGAAGAAGAGATAGATTATTATTTCGAGCAGATGCAGTACGAATATACTCTGAGCCAGATCATCCTCGCCAATGAAGAGGAAGCTTATGAGTTGAGGGAAATGATAATCGAGGGCGAGGATTTCGGAGAGATGGCGAAAAAGTACTCGCTTGGCAAGGGTGCGGAGAACGGGGGCCATGTCGGCAGCTCTCCCGTAGGCAAGATACATTGGTGGGTGGAGGAAGTCCTTTTCGAAACGAAGGAAGGCGAAGTCTCTTCTCCGGTCAAGACAGATACAGGATGGGCCCTTCTGAAAGTCCACCGCAAGAGAAAGATCATTCCCGATCTCGACAGGGATTACGCGATGAAGCGGGTCAGGGGTATTAAGGAATACAAGGGCCGTAACGATCTGAAGACCAGGATCGAAACTGATATCCACCTGCAGGTATTCACAGACGCTGTAAATATTGTTTTCGACGCCCTCCCGGAAGATGTCCCGTTTGAGGAGATAGTCAATTACAGGGTGACGAGGAACAATGCTCCCAAGCTCGAGGTGATGTCGCAGTATATCGACATGCTGCTCATCCAGCACGACGACGGTAGTTACACCATTGGAGATTTCATCGAACTGTATGACCGCGCTTCACTGGTAGAGAGGCCGAGGCGCCAGTATGGTCGCGAAAGTATCGTTCAATTGCTCAAGAAGGTCATCTACGACAAGATCCTCCCCGTATACGCGGAGAATATAGCGAAGGTCCTCGAAGTACCCGAAGTGAAGAAGAACCTCGAGAACAGAAAAGAGCAGTTTCTGGTCTATAGACTCTATCAGGACCAGATCACGGACGAGGTCTCTGTGACCGATCGCCAGGTCAGGGAATATTACGACAACAACAAGGAATACCTGGCAACGAAGGAGCAGAGGGATTATCAGATATTGATCAACTCCGATCACGAAATAGCAAAACAGGCATCGGCATTGGCAAAGAACGGAGAGGATTTCGACGCTCTGGTCAGGAGATTTTCGCAGGATCCTACGAAAAAAGAGAACATGGGGAGAACAGGTCTGATCTACTCTGGTAAATACATGGAATATGACTCCCAGGCGTTCAGCCTTCCCAACGAGGGTGATGTCTCCGAGCCTTTCTCCTTTTCACGCGGATGGGCAGTCGTAAAGGTCATGGAGATCGTCCCCGGCAGGGTCCCGACCCTCCAGGAAGCTTCGGGCACCATCCGAAAAGAGCTGATGGAAACGAAGGGCGAAGAACTGCTCGCCGGGAAGATCAAAGGCTGGAGTGAGGATTATATTATCAAGATCAACGAGAAGAATCTCGCGAAGGCCAGGATGGAAAGGACCAGACTCTGATAAAGGCTGGTATCCGACCAATGATTTACAAGACGGGAAGGGTCCTTTTCCTGATATTCCTCGTCGTATTCGCGCCGGGTTGCGGCGGAAGCGATGGCGAGGAAGCAGTCGAAACAGCGCCCGGGGCTGTCGTCAGAGTGGGCGAGAGGGTCCTTACGAAGGACCAGCTCGAGAACCTGCTGCCTGACGGTGATGGAGCATCCCTTTCCCGGGAAGAAAAAAACCTTTTCATCAGAAAATGGATAGAGATAGAGGTCCTGTACCGGGAGGCGCTTGCCCGCGGCCTCAACAACGATCCCCGGGTAAGCTCGATGATCAGGAGGCTCGAGAAGGAGTTCCTTGCGGACCACCTGGTCTTCCTCGAGTTGAGGGAGAGGATCAGCGTGTCGGAGGAGGAGGTCGAGGAGTATTTCAACCTCAGGAGCCGGGAATATACATACGAATACAGAGTCAGCCATATTCTTGTCAATACGATCGAGGAAGCAGGGACAGTCAAGAAGCTGCTTGGGACAAAAAGCTTTGCCTGGGTGGCCAACCGCCATTCTGTCGATCCGGTTGCCAGGAGGGGTGGGGACCTCGGGTACCTGACAAAGGGAAATATGATCCCGGAATTCGAGAGCGTGGTCTTCGACATGAAAGCTGGTGAAGTGAGCGATATCGTTCATTCAGATTTCGGGTACCACATCATCAAGCTGATAGGGACAAGGGAGGCGCAGGTGAAGGTCGCCCTGGACGAGGTGCGCGGGAGGATCATCAGCACGCTGGTCATGGAAAAGAGAAGAAAAGCTTACAACGAGTTTTACGAATCGCTGATGCGTTCAGCGGACATCGAGTTTTTTGAATCAGAGTATTTATCGGACGAGGACACGACGGAACCGGCGGACAGCGCCGGGGTCCCTGGTGAACCCGTAAGGGAGGACAATGGTGATGGGTAATAGATTCCGGCCGGTCGTGCCGGTCGTTTGTGCAACCTGGATGGTCTTTATGGCGATCGTTTTTACGCCCATGGACCATCTCTCGGCCCAGGAAGCCGTTCCAGCGGAAGACGCGGGAGAGATCATCGACAGGGTGATAGCCGTGGTAGAGGACAGGGCTCTGCTGCAGAGCGAGTTCGAGATGGAATACCGCCGACTCCTGATGCAGACAGGCGAAGAGAGCCTGTCCGCTGAAGAGGAAAAAACGAGAAGGCAGGAAGTGTTCGATATGTTGATAGGCAACCTGCTGATGGCGGTACACGCCCAGAAGATCGGTGTGGAGGTCCGCGAGGAAGAGGTAAATGCCAGGGTGGATGGGGCGCTCGATGAGAACATCAGGAGGATGGGAGGGGTGGACGCCTTCAATCGCGAGCTGGAGAAGGCCGGCATGACCCTGAAGCAGTTGAAAGATACATGGAGAGAGAACGCAAGGGCGAACATGCTGGTCGATGAGGTCCGCTACAGGGAAGTATATCGCAAGATAAAGGTCACCGAGGAAGAGATCAGGGAATATTATCAGTTGCATATCGACGAACTGCCGAAGCGGCCACCGACAGTCGAACTGGCCCAGATACTGATAATGATGAGGTTGAACGAGGCTGATGAGCTGAAAGCCATGGAGAAGATCTCCGCCGTTGAGGAGATCCTTGCGACCGGTGCCGATTTTGCCGAAACAGCCAAAGAATATTCGGAGGGGCCAAGCGCCAAATACGGGGGGAGCCTCGGGTACATGAAGATGGAGGATTTCGACAATCCCGCATTTCAGGCAGCAGTGAAAAAGCTGATAGTCGGCGATGTCAGCGGCCCCGTACTAACTCAGTACGGATATCACATTATAAAGCTTGAGGAAGTGGCCGGAGACGAGGTCCTGCTGAGGCACATACTGATAAAGGCAGAAAAAGACATAGATGCTACCAGGGCATTCACTGAGGATATCAGGGACAGGATCATCGCCGGCGCCGATTTCGGCGAGATGGCGGCGCAGTTCTCCGAGGACCCCGAAACGAAAGACGGGGGGGGGAAGGTCGGGGATATCCCGGTGCCGAACCTCCCGGAATTTTTTACCAGCGCCCTGAGAGGTGTGGCGGATGGGGAGATCGCCCCGTTGATAGAGGATCCACGTGCATTCAGGATCATAAAGATGCTCGGGCGCGACGAGGGAAGGCCATACTCACTCGAGGAGGCCCGCAACGGCGTCAGGGAACTTATCGAGAGGGAACGGGCGTCAGAGAAAAGCATAGACTACATCGACAAGCTTAAGAAGATATATTATGTCGATGTGAAGATCGAGGTGTGATGAGAATAGATATCCTCCTCAAGAACCTCTGTCTGACAAAGACTCGGGGGATGGCGAGGAAGGGTTGCGATACGGGCAGCGTGAAGCTTAATGGCGGAGAGGTGAAGGCCTCAAAAGAAGTCCATGAGTCCGATCTGATCGAGATCAGGTATCCGGACAAGGTGCTTGTTTTGAGGGTCACGCAGCTTCCTTCCGGGCAGGTCTCGAAAAAAGACCGTGGCGACTATTTCGAGACGGTCCGGGAAATGCCGCTTCACAGAGACAGTGGAGGATGGAATGTCTGAGACCGATATCAGGATAGCGTTGACTATAGGTGACCCCGCCGGAATAGGGCCGGAACTGGCTGCGGCTGTCCTTGAGAAAGGAACGCCGGGCATGGAGAACCTGCTTCTGATCGGGTCGGGCAGGGCGCTTCGGCAGGCGATGAAGGCCGAAAGCGCGAGCCGGATCGAGTTCTACCCCGCGGACAAACTCGAGGGCGGATGGATGCCTCCATCTCTTCCCGCGGTGATAGATGTCGCTGGCGATATAGAGGTTCCCGCCGGCGGGCCCAGCGTGGAGAGTGGAAGTGTGGCGGGGCGTGCTGTCGAACTCGCCGCAAGGCTCGCCAGGGAAGGAAGTATCGACGGGATAGTCACAGGCCCGGTCTCGAAGGAGGCGCTGAGGCTGGCGGGCTATCCATGGAACGGCCATACCTCGATGCTTGCCGAGCTGCTCGATGCTCCTGACTGTCAGATGGTGATGGTCTCAGGAGAGTTGAGAATAGTCATATTGACCAGAGACATCCCGCTGAAAGATGTGCCGGGAGAGGTGACGAGGAAGAAGATCGAGACAGGGGTGCGGGTGATGGCCGAAGCTCTGGGGGAGCTCTGGGGCAAGGAGGATCCTGTCATAATAGTCGCATCGCTGAACCCGCATGGGGGAGATGGTGGAGTGACGGGCACGGAGGAGATCGAGACGGTGATCCCGGCAATAGAGGGCATTCGCCGGAAGGGCCTGGATGTCAGGGGCCCTGTGCCCGCCGACACGCTTTTCCATGAATGGGAGAAGAGAGGCGCTGATGCATTCATCGCCCTGTACCACGATCAGGGGATGATCCCTTTCAAGATCGGTGGCTTCGAGGAGGGCGTGAATATGACAGTGGGGCTTCCGGTAGTGCGGACCTCGGTCTGTCATGGGACGGCGTACGATATTGCCGGAAGGGGG
>JAHOYU010000148.1 GCA_019038625.1 Candidatus Latescibacterota bacterium
GTCCTGGTGGCCGAAGACGGATCTAAGAGAATAGAGGGGATGATGACAGGGTGGAAGGGTGAAGAGAAGGCCGCTGCGGGAAAACTGGTGAATCAGTTGCTGGATGCGGGCGGAGAACAATTGATCAGGAAGTGTTGATCGGAAGATCTAACAGGGAAGAGACCGATGCTTGACAGAAAACTATTGAGAAAGGATCCAGAGAGGGTCCGTAAGGGAATGGCGGGCAAGCATGTCGATTTCGACCTGGACGAGTTACTCGCTAAAGACGAAAAGATGCGCGACCTTATCCAGGAGACCGAAAAACTCAAGGCCGAAAGAAACGATGCATCGCATGAAATATCGAGACTGAAAAAGGAAAAGAAGGACGCGACTTCGATCATAGAAAACATGAAGGCCACGTCTCTCAGGATCCGTGAAGTCGACGAGGCGCTTAAATCGATATCGGAAGAGATCGACGGGCTGACACTGGCGATGCCCAATCTGCCTCACGAATCGGTTCCGTTTGGAAAGGGCGCTGAGGACAACCCTGTAGTGAAAAGTTGGGGAGAGATCCCTGAAATGCCTGAAAAACCTCTCTCTCACTGGGAAATAGGGGAGAAGCTGGGGATACTCGACCTGGCTGCGGGAGCCCTGGTCTCAGGTCGCGGGTTTGTTGTTTTGAGGGGGAACGGAGCGCTGCTCACGAGGGCTCTGATCAATCTTTTCCTGGATATTCACAGGAAACAGGGGTACGAGGAACTCTGGGTACCATTCATGGTCAACAGGGATTCGATGATCGGCACAGGCCAGCTTCCAAAAATGGCGGACGACATGTATCACTGCGAAAGGGACGACCTCTTTCTGATACCCACTGCCGAAGTACCAGTGACGAATATGTACAGGGATACTATTCTGGAAGGTGACATCCTTCCGATGAAGCTTACTGCCTATACTCCGTGTTTCCGGAGGGAGGCGGGAAGTTATGGACAGGACACAAGAGGGATGACAAGGGTGCATCAGTTCGACAAGGTCGAAATGGTGAGGTACGCCCTGCCCGAGAATTCCTACGGCGATCTCGAAGTACTTCTCGGCGACGCCTGCGAGGTCCTCGAAGTGCTCGACATACCATACCGGGTGATAGAGCTCTGTACCGGAGACCTCAGCTTCGCGGCTGCCAAATGTTACGATATAGAGACGTGGGCTCCTGGAGTGGAGAAATGGCTCGAGGTGTCCTCATGCAGCAATTTTGAGGATTTCCAGGCCAGAAGGGCCGGGATCAGGTTCAGGAGAGAGAAAGGAGCAAAGCCGGAGTTCGTTCATACCCTGAACGGTTCCGGGCTTGCCCTGCCGAGGATCATTGCCACGATACTCGAGATGAACCAGACTCCGACCGGCAAGGTCCGGGTTCCTTCCGCACTGATACCGTTTATGGGCGGTATCGAATATCTTGAGGCTTGATGATAAGATGAGAATTCCGAGGAATCTTCCGTTTCTTCTCAAGGTCTATTTTATAGTCGGCACGGTGATATTCGTGTCCAGCGCTCTCCTGCACAACAACAGTCTGCTCAGAAGGATGAAGGAGCAGTCCGAAAGTACGACCCAGCTGTTTTCCCGTTTTGTTGGAATCACGCTGGAAGAATACGAGGACCGGGCTCACCAGGATTTCTTAAGAGAGATACAGAGTGCGATCGACACCCCATATATCCTCACAGATGCAGAGGGCAGTCCCCTGATATGGAACGGGATCGGGATCGAGATGGGAGGCGACGAAGATTATACCCGCGGGATCGATTTCGATCCGGAAAATCCTGATGACCCCGTTCTGGAAAAGGTATACAGGATGTCGAAGGAATTCGACAGGATCAACCGCCCGGTCGTCGTCGAAGGGACCGGTTATTCCCTGATCATCCATTACGGGCATTCCCGTCTGACCAGAGAGCTTGCATACGCTCCGTACATCCAGTTCATCGTGCTGGTCATCTTTCTTCTATTTGGTTTTCTCGGGTTCAGGACGATGAAGAAAGGCGAACAACGTTCTATCTGGGTGGGGATGGCAAAGGAGACTGCCCATCAACTGGGTACTCCACTCTCCTCGATCATGGGTTGGCTCGCGATAATCAAAGATCAAGCTGACAAGACAGGAACATCGGAGAGCCTGTCGAGCGCGATTATCGAGGCACAGGCTGATGTGGACAGGCTCAGCAGGATTTCGTCGAGGTTCGGGAAAATCGGCTCGGCGCCCGATCTTGAGTACCAGGAGATGGTGGCCATTATCAGGGAAACAGTCGACTATTTTGAAAGAAGACGTCCCGCGCTGAAGATCGAATCGACGATCGACCTGGAAGCAGAGGAGTTGCCTCTTGTCAGGTGCAGCACCGACCTTCTTGGCTGGGTCTTCGAAAACCTTATAAAAAATTCTCTCGATGCTATTGTGGGCAAGGATGGGAAAATTCATATAAGGGCTGTCATGAACCCGAACGAAAACCGTATCGAGATCAGGTTTTCTGATAATGGTAAGGGTATGACGAGTTGGTTGAAGAGAAGGGCGTTCGATCCGGGGATCACGACAAAGAAACGAGGATGGGGGCTGGGGCTGGCTCTCGTAAAAAGGATCGTAGAAGAGATCCATGGGGGCACGATCAGGATCGTTCAGACACAGCCCGATCATGGCACTGAATTCCTGATGACTTTTCCCGTTGACTGACGCTTGGGAAGTCAACTGATGCCAGGGAAGTGAGACGAAATTGAAGGAAAAGAAGATACTGTGGGTGGACGACGAGATAGACATGCTCCGGTCCCACCAGATCTTTCTCAAGGATAAAGGATACTCTGTAAAGGGAGTCTCCAGCGGAGACGAGGCGCTCAAGGTCCTTAAATCGGAAATTTTCGATCTCGTGCTACTCGACGAGACGATGCCCGGAAAAAGCGGCCTCGAGACTCTTCAGGAGATCAAGGAGATCGTGGCGAGCATTCCAGTGATCATGATCACGAAAAACGAAGAAGAAGGTCTGATGGAACAGGCTATCGGTATGAAGATAGACGACTATCTTTTGAAACCGATCAATCCCCTGCAGATATTCTCCGCAGTCAAACGATTACTCGAGGCTCACAAGATACAGGAGGGTGCGGTCAGTAAGGACTACCTCCAGGTATTCAGCCGGATAGACGAGAAGGTATCTTCCCGTCCGGACTTGAAAGAATGGACCCAGATACACTTCGATCTTTCCCAGTGGGACATAGAATTCGACAAGTTCAACTCGACTGGTATGGACCAGATCCATCTGGACCTGAGAAAGAAATGCAATTTCGAGTTCGGAAGCTATTTTGAAGAGAACTACCGGGACTGGATCAATTCGGACAGCGAGCCGCACATGAGTCCAGATGTATTCAGACAGTTTGTCTTTCCACATCTCAGAGAAAGAAAAAAAGTCTACTTCATCGTCATCGACTGTATGAGGCTGGATCAGTGGCTGACAATCGAGGATCTTCTCACTCCGTATTTCAATATCCAGAGGGACAGCTACATCGCTATTGTGCCGACTGCCACTCCATACGCGAGGAATTCGATATTTTCGGGATTGTACCCTCTCGATATACAGAAAAAATATCCCGATTACTGGCTCGAGAGATCACGGGATGAGTTCAGCAAGAACAGGTACGAACAGGAATTGATGCAGGAACAGCTTCGTCGGGCAGGATTTGGAAACCTTTCGAACAAATATATAAAGATCTACGAGACCGAAGAGGCCAACGAGATCAGAAAACAGGTGAACAGTTACAGGAATATCGATTTTGTCGCGATGGTGTTCAATTTTCTCGATATCCTGGCTCACGGTAGAAGCCAGAGCGAGATCCTCCAGGAGATCGCGCCGGACGAAAGGGCATTCCGATCGCTGATGCGGTCCTGGTTCACCCATTCGGCCCTGTATGAGATCCTCAAACAGATATCCAGGCATGATGCCATCGCGGTAATTACTACCGACCATGGATCCGTGCTTGGCCAGAAGGCGAGTCTGGTACACGGCAACAGGGAGACGTCGAGCAACCTCAGGTACAAGTTCGGAGAGAATATCAACGGAGATCCGAAGCAGACCCTGATGATCCGTAACCCTCTGGACTACCGGCTGCCGGCAGAGAGTCCATCGAAGAATTATATCATCGCGAAAGAGAACTACTATTTCGTTTACCCGACTCGTTTTCATGAATACGAAAGACAGTATCAGGGAACTTTTCAGCATGGTGGAATATCTCTTGAAGAGAACATTGTTCCATGTATTACCCTGCTTCCCAGATAAAAGCGGCGTTCTGGAACGGATAGTGACCGGACCGGAGCAGAAAGTATGGTGAGTTTGGAAAGATCGACAGGTGACTTGTCTTCCGCCGTCTTCGAGACCGCGGATGAAGAAAGTACCCGCGCGCTTGGAGAATCGTTCGGCCGAGCTGTCCCAGGCGGGACGGCGATCTCTCTCGAGGGTGGGCTCGGTGCCGGCAAGACCTGTTTTGTAAAGGGTGTGGCCAGGGGTTTGGGCATTGACGCGGAGGTACTCAGCCCTACCTTTATACTGGTCGAGGAGTACAGGGGAGAGATCCCTCTTTTCCATTTCGATCTCTACAGGCTCGAGAAACTGGAAGAAGTCGAGAAGATAGGATTTTACGACGCCATAGACGGCAGAAACATCGTGATGGTCGAATGGGGAGACAGGCTGCCGGGTGGCGAGAATATATTCGATGTCCGGGTGCGGATAGAGATAGTGTCCGGATCGGAGCGGAAGATCGAGATCGAGGGGCCTTCCGGCCTCCTGGACAGAATGCGGGGTGCCCCCGGTTGATGGATGAAAGACTGATACTGGCTCTGGATACTTCCAGGTTAAAAGGTAGTGTGGCGATTGCAAGAGGTGATCACACGTTCTGTGAGCTGCTTTTTGACGCGAGTGACACCCATTCGGCCACCCTTATGCCTGCCATAGACATATGTGTGAGGACCGCTGGCCTGGATCTTGACGAAATGGATCTATTTGCCGTAGTCACAGGGCCTGGAAGCTTTACAGGGCTCCGTATCGGGCTTGCCACGATCAAGGCGCTGGCCTCGATCCGGAAACGCCCGGTAGCCCTTGTGGGCAGTCTCGAATCGATTGCGGGAGCATTTCCATACTGCGCAGAGACCGTAGTGCCAGTTCTCGACGCGAGAAGGGGCGAGATATATATCGGCGCATACGATACATCGAGCGGATACCCTGAAGAATTGATACCACCGCTGGCCGTACGCCCCGGCGAAGCTGCGGAGACGCTGGCTAAAGGTGGGGTTACCGAAAGAGTCATCCTGTGTGGGAATGGTACGGAAGCCTACAGAGAAGTCCTGGAGTCTGTCCTGCCTGTCGGCAGTCGTTTCGCCGATCCCATCAAGGGAGACCCGTCGGCTGCTGTTACGGCCATGATCGCCAGGCGAAGAGAACCTGTCCTGTATGAGGAGTTGGCCGGGGTCGAACCTGTGTATATCAGGCCTCCTGACGCGAAACTGCCCGCCGACAGCAGGTTGAGGGAAGGGGGAGGACAGGGATGAGCGACGGTACTATCAGGAAGATGACAGAAGGAGATATTCCCGAGATTCTCGAACTTGAAAAAAAATGTTTCCCCATGCCATGGACGGAGAATATGTTCCTCTGTCAGGTCAGGCTGGAGGATGTCTCGGTATGTCTCGTACACGAGGTGGATGGAAAGATAGGCGGCTACATCATAACGTGGTTCAGTTTCGAGGAAGCGCATATCCTGAGCATAGGAGTCGATCCCGACCACCGTGGTGGAGGAATCGCCGATATTCTGCTGGAAGAGTCTATTGTCAGAAGCCGGGAGCAAGGTTGTCTTAAGGTAATTCTGGAAGTGAGAGAGGGCAACATCAGGGCTCAGAAGTTCTACGAAAAACAGGGGTTCAGGCAGGTGGGAATCAGAAAGGGCTACTACAGCGAGTGTGGTGAGGACGCCCTTGTCCTGGAGAAAGAAATTGTCTGAGAGTATCCGTCCGGAGGAATTGAGGGTCAGTTTCGCTGGAAAGGGGTTCCATCCCCGTCTGGCCGTCGTGCTTGGGTCCGGCCTTTCCGCCGCAGCGGCCCGGCTCCCATGTGAGGAACAGATCTCTTTCGACTGTGTGGATGGCCTGCACTCTCCTTCGGTCAAAGGGCATCCTGGTCATATCCATCTTTTCGGAGAATCCATAATACTTTTCGCTGGGAGGAATCACCTCTACGAATCTGGCGATATGAGCCAGGCGGGGGCCGTCGTGCGCGTAGCCGCCCGGCTCGGATGCCGGAGTATACTGCTCACCCAGGCGGCGGGCAGTCTGAAACGTTCGATTCCCGTGGCATCGTGGCTTCTGCCCACCGATATCATCTCTCTTCCCTACAGGGGAGCGCGGTCCGTGGACGGAATGGATGGGACTTTCGACTCCGCGGAGGGTAAGGTCGGTCGTACTCCCGGATATGTCGGGAGTGGACCGTCGGCAGGTCGAATGTGCATACGCACCAGCCTGATATCCGTTGCCATGAGAGATAATGTGGCGTTGGCCGCTGCCACTGCCGGGGTCAAGCTGAGAGACGGGGTCCTTTTCTGGGCGACCGGACCGAATTATGAGACGGCTGCAGAAGCGGTGATGCTCGAGAGGCTGGGAGCATCAGCCGCGACGATGTCCCCCCTTCCGGAGCTCGCTGCAGCTGTGGAAGTCGGGTTGGACGCGGCTTGTCTTACATGGATCACCAACCATACGGTGAATGTCTCGGCTGTCGGGACCGGGCACGATTCGGTCGTCAGGGCGGGAAAGAAAAGCGTGGGATCTCTTCTTGCCATCCTGAAGGCAATGGAAGGATGACAAGGCTGGAATCGCTGAAAAAAGGCTTTCTGCATTCCAGCCCAGGTGTTAGATTCTGAGTGACAATAGTAAGGTTATGTGTAATATGGAGAAGATGGCTGGCCGGATGATCTGACCGGGCCGGGACTGTCTCAAAGGGCTGACTCCGGGAGTGGACGATATGAGCTGGCTTACAAGGGCCAAACGGGGAATAAAGACCTGGCGAAAAAAGGACGTTCCGGACGGCCTGTGGGAGAAGTGCCCCTCATGCGGAGAGATACTTTACCGCAAAGAACTGGACCGGCAACTTTCCGTCTGCAAGAAATGCGATTTTCATTTCAGGATAAATGCTCCGACCTATCTGGACATCCTTGCCGATGACTCTACCTTCTCCGAGATGGATACTGCGATAGTCTCCGGTGATCCCCTCGAATTCAAGGACAGCAAGAAATACAGGGACCGGATCAAGGCCGCCGTCAAGAAGACAGGCAGAAATTCCGCAATAATGACTGGGACAGCTGAAATAGGCGGACGTCCCGCAGTCCTGGCTATTATGGATTTTTCCTTCATGGGTGGAAGTATGGGGTCTGTGGTCGGCGAGAAGATAGTAAGAGCGGTGAAAAAAGCGGTCGAGGAAAGGCGTCCCCTGGTGATCGTTACGGCCTCAGGGGGGGCGAGGATGCAGGAATCGATCCTGTCCCTCATGCAGATGTCGAAGACCTCTGCCGCCATCGCGAGCTTGTCGCGCGCGCGGCTGCCGTACATAGCCATACTCACAAATCCCACGACGGGGGGAGTAGCAGCCTCATTCGCGTTCCAGGGTGATATAATAATCGCTGAACCGAAAGCGATGATAGGTTTCGCGGGACCAAGGGTCATCAGGGAGACAACGGGCGAAGAACTTCCCGAGGGTTTCCAGCGCTCCGAGTTTCTGCTCGATCACGGTATGATAGATATTGTAGCCAGCCGCCAGAAGTTGAAAGCGACTCTTGTCTATATTCTAGACAGCCTTATGAGCGGTGCAACCGCCCGGGTGGAGGAAGATAATCAGGAGAATGACCGCAAGACTATCTCACTCATCTGGTAGGGCAAGCCCCTATTCAAACATAGAATTCCTTTTCTCACTCAGGCCCACTACGATGAAGCTGGGCCTTGAGAATATTACGGACCTGCTGCGGAGCACCGGTGATCCGCAGATGGCGGTCCCGTCGGTCCTCGTGGCAGGCACGAATGGAAAGGGCTCGGTCACGACCTGCGTCTCATCGATACTCCGGCAGGCAGGACTGAAAACGGGATCGTTTTATTCGCCCCATCTTTTCAGGATAAATGAAAGGATAAGGATCGATGGCGAGGAGATACCCTCGGCGGTCCTCGATTCGATACTTGGTGAGTTGAGGGAGTATTTCGATGATTCACCCTTTACATTTTTCGAGGGAGTGACCGCTGCGGCTGCCATCCATTTCATGAGAGAGAATGTCGATGTCTCGGTATTCGAAGTAGGCCTGGGCGGACGTCTCGATGCCACAAGGCTGGTCAACGCGGTGATCACGGTGATAACGGGGATATCAAAGGATCACATGCAGCACCTCGGCCAAAGCAGAAAAAAGATCCTCCGGGAAAAACTCGGGATAGCTAGGAAGGGAGTCCCCCTGATCACTAATCTCGATTCCCGCAACCTTTCAGAGCAGGCGAGAGACTGGTGCGCCGGTGAAGATATCCCTTGGGTCGACGCCAGGTCGTGGCGTCGACGAAGACTGCATTCGACAGGTATATCTTCCACGGATTTTTTCCTCGAGACGAGGGCCAGGGACTACGGTGTCGTCTCGACCGGGATGACAGGTCGTGTTCAGATGGAAAATGCCACAACGGCGATAAGGTGTGCCGAGATCATGGCCGGACGCTTTCCCTCGATCGACAGGGAAGCGATCCTCGAAGGAGTGAAAAAAGCTTTTTTGCCGGGCCGGTTCCAGGTGCTTCCGGGGAGACCCAGGATCGTTCTGGACGTATCACATAATGAGGAGTCGCTTATCGCGGCACTTTCGACATTGAATCGTTTCGCCCCGGCCTCCAGGTGCGTTATACTGATCGGACTGATGGCCCGCAAGGAGCTTGGTCGTTTTCCGTCCGTAGCTGTCGGTTCGTCAAGAAGGATAGTGGCGGTCACTCTGGAGAGCGAGGGAGGCGCTGTCGGTGGAGCCCTCGCGGAGGAATTCAGGAAGGCGGCCGGGATGTTCTCTGGCAACCATGGAGATAGTCCCGCTGAAGTCCTGGAAGCAGGAGGGATGAAAGAAGCTCTGGATACTATTATGAATGATATGGATGAAGACGATATCCTGCTTGTCACCGGTTCGCACCATACTGTCGAAGAGGCGGCAAGATTTCTCTGAGAGATGCCAGAGTCATCGAAAGGATACCTGATGGATAGGATACTCGGGATCGACATAGGCGGTACTGACGTAAAGACAGGGATCGTATCGGTCGACGGCAGTATAGAAAGCCGCGGGACTATCGAAACGAAGCCCGGGGAAGGGCCGGATGCCCTGGCCGGGAGAGTGAGGGACTGGTATAAGGAGAACCTTGCCGGAAACCCTCCGGTCAGTGTGGCGGGCCTCGGCTGCGCGGGACTTGTCGACAGCAGCAGGGGATTTCTCTATAATTCCCCGAATCTGGAAGGCTGGACCGATGTTCCGCTGGGGAAGATATTCGGTGAGAAGCTGGGAATGTCAGTGACCGTGGAAAACGACGTGAACGCCGCCGTCTGGGGAGAGTATCTTTTCGGGTCGGGCAGGGGTACTTCTTCCTTTGTGGCTCTGACGCTGGGCACAGGTGTGGGGGGCGGGATAGTCCTGGACGGATCACTCTATCGGGGTGCCAGTGGGTTGGCCGGGGAGATCGGCCATCATGTGATCCTCGCAGACGGCCCCCGGTGTGCCTGCGGAAGCCGGGGTTGTCTTGAGGCTCTGATCGGATCTCCGGCGATAAGGGCCCGGGCCACGCGGAAGTCTTCCGGTACAGAAAGCTTGCTGGCGGGTGGAAAAGATCATTCGGTGAAAGAAATATATGAGGCAGCTGCAAGGGGTGACGTGGCCGCGATCGAGACCTTCGAGGAGACCGGACGTTACCTTGGGATAGGGCTTGCCAATATTGTTCATATTCTCAACCCCGACAGGATCGCGATCGGGGGTGGGGTCGCGGGAGCCGGAGAGATGATGCTGGGGCCGGCCAGGGAATCGATGAAAAAACATCTGATGGGAGACATCCTGCGGGATGTAGACGTGGTACCTGCCGTACTTGGTAATGCCGCGTCTTTCTCTGGGGTGGCTATGCTTGCGGCTGCCGAGGCAGGTCTGATGAATGCAGGAAGAAGAGAAACGAAGAGACCTGTTGACGGGGAAGTGGATTGATCGGAAGAATCTTGATAACCATATGCCTTCTGGCAGTTATCCTGTCGGGCCCCCTCCAGACTGCGGCACGGGGACCGATGGACGCGCGCGAAAGCGACCAGGCGCTGGCGGATTCCACCGTATACAGGGTCAAAGCCGACACCTACAGGTTGAGGCTTGAAAATGGTGTCGAGGTGTCCTATCTCGACGGCAACGTCAGGATCGATCATCAGACCGCCTGGATCACGAGTGACGACGGAAAGGATTACCGGGCAAACAGGCATACGATACTTATCGGAAACGTCCACGGCCATGACGGTACCATGGACATGTATGGCAAGACCGGCGAGTATTTCGGATTCACCAATACCATGGTGATAGAAGATAAGGTCCGTATCCTCGATGAGGGGATGGAGATAATCTGCGACAGGGCCAGTTACGACAGGGACAGGGCCATCGTCATCCTCACCGGACATGTCAGGATGTCGGATGAGACCAGAGTGATGTACGCGGACAGTATCTATTATGATCGAAACACGGAAATAGCTGACGCCACAGGCCAGGTGGTCCTCATCGACCAGATGGAGGATTACTCGATATCAGGCAGGCACGCGAAATTTTTCAGAAATACAAAAGAGGCGATTATGGACCTGGACCCGGTGCTTGTCTTCGACGACAGGTCTGAAGAGCAGGGGAGGGTCGTCAGCCGTCTGATGCATTTCAATATGGATTCATCGACCGGGATCGCTGTGGGAGATGTGAGGATGGTGAAGGGAGAGACCAGGTCGACATGCGATTCTGCGGTCATCCATAACGACGATGATTACATGGAACTTTTCGGCGATCCATTTGCCAGAAGTGGCTCCGCAGGTATGAGCGGCAAGAGGGCCGTTCTCTACTACAACGAACAGGGTGTCGAAAGAGTGGTCCTTCCGGAAGGCGGAAGACTGACCGATGCTCCATCGCACGGTTCGCCCTGGAGGGAAGACTCCTGGCTCGATGGCGATTCACTGATCATCTACATGTCCGACGACGAGGTCGACTCGGTCAAGGTGTTCGGTGGCGCGAAGGCGATGTATTATCCATATGAGGGTGACGAACGCAAGGTCTCCAACAACTACTCCAGTGGTGACAGCATGTATTTCAGGTTCGCCGGGGCCGATCTGAGTTATGTCAGGATCTCGGGGAAATCGGAGGGAGTATACAACTACGTCAATCTCCAACCTGGAGAGACTATCGATTCGCTGTCATCGGTGATCGATACGACTCTGGCCTACAGGTCCTTCTCCACCAGTGCCGAAAGGGTGGTCTACAAGGCGAAGCAGATAGAGTATTTCGCTGAAGTGGAGGATATAGTCCTCAAAGGGGAATCGGTACTCGATTATCAGAACAAGTCGCTCAAGGCGGATCATATCAAGTTCAATTCGAGATTGAACGTCCTCGACGCGGAGGGCGATCCCGTACTGGAAGAGAGTGGGCAGGAGATGTTCGGGGAGTCGATGGGGTACGACATGGATTCGGAGGGAGGTCTGGTCGTAGGGGGCTCGACCCATTACGATACCGGGTACTTCCGCGGAGAACATATCTTCAAGGATGGCGACAAGATCCTGAAGGTATATAACTCGACATATACTACCTGCGATCTGAAGCATCCCCATTATTCGATGAGAGCGGGGAAGATGAAGATCTATATAGGCGACAAGATCATCTCCGGACCGATCAAGCTGTATATCGGAGAGATACCGGTGTTCTATCTTCCCTTCCTGGCCAATTCGCTCAGGCGTGACAGGCATTCGGGCCTGATAAGGCCGAATTTCGATGTCGGTATCAACAGCCGCGACGGAAGATTCATCAGGGGGCTGGGTTATTACTGGGCGACAAACGACTATACGGATTTCGTCTTCAAGACCGACTTCAACGAAAACCTGAACTTTCGTTTTCTCGTCGATAACCGATACAAGTTGAGATACTCGCTGGACGGAAACGTTAATTTTAACTACTTCAGAAATTTCAGGACAAAAGCAAACGAATGGACGATCAAGGCCAGGCACAATCAGAAATTCGGCAGGAAAACATCTCTGTCCGCGGATCTTCGTTTCGTCAGTAGCGACGAGGCTCAGTCGTCTGTATACAGTGCCGAGGACGTTCAGAGGATCATAGACCGCAGGATATATTCGACGGCCAGCTTCAGGAAAAGCTGGGGGGGGACCAGCCTCAGCCTCTCCGCGAGGCGCGACCAGAAGCTGAATGTCAGCGAGGATAATCCATATGAGAACAGAGTGTCCATGACCCTGCCCTCTCTCAGTCTCAATCTGCCCAGAACGTCGCTCTGGTTCGGAGAAAAACACAAGGAAGCCGAACGCGGCAGACTGGAGAAGGTACTCAGGAGTGTAACACTCGCCCCGAACCTGAAGAGCACGATCACGATGGAAGAGAGTATGGCGAGAAAAAAGGGGAAGATATCGGCCAGCTCCGGAACTTCGTTCAGCCAGCAGCACAAACTGATGTTTCTGAACCTTTCGCCAAGAGTGAGTCTCAACTGGAACTTTATGGACATACTTTATGACGATATAAACGAGAGTCTCATCGTCGATGCGGGTCCGGCGATCATCACGGGGAATATCGTCACTGTACCTCTGTACATCGACGGAACCAATAATGCTCTTCAAATCGAAGTAGACGGAGTAGCCGGGCCGTTGGTAACCGTTCCCGACCAGGACTGTCTTTCATCTTTCGACCTTTCGTCTCTGGCCACCTCGATAGGCAACGCTCTGGCATCTTCAGGCCAGAGTGTCGATGTCACCTTTGTGGAGACGGCGGCTGACAGCGGATATTTCACGTTTTCATCAAATGGCTACGGAACCTCGACCTCGCTCCGCCTGACCGATCCAGGGAACACAATATACACGACAATAGGAATGATGCCCGGAGAGTATAAGACAGGGACGAACATGACGGGGCCTGTAGTAGATACTTCGTACAAGAACGAGGTCGGCATGTCATTTTCAACGGGAATAGGTACCAGCCTCTATGGCACGTTCTATCCGAATATAGGCCCGCTCAGGGGAATAAGGCATACGTTCAATCCGACCGTGAATTACTCGTATACTCCGAAGCTCACGGCAAACCAGACCGAAAGGCAGAGTGTGACCTATTCGGTCAGGAACGTGATCGATCTGAAGTACCTGAAGAACGGGCAGGAAGCAAAGAAGAACAATGCCATCTCCTGGGACATGAGCGGTAGCTACAATCCGAAGGCTGACAAGGACCACAGGTTCTCGACGATCAGAAGTAATATCAGCACAGCTCTGGGCAGGATCGTCTCATTGAGGCTCAATCACACGATCGATCCCTACGAATGGAAATTTCTTTCAACAAATTTTTCACTCAATATGAGCAGGGATTTCAGGGGTAGTCTCAGTTATGATTCCGACTGGGCGCCCCCCGAGCAGGAGAGGATCGCAGCAGCGCGGGACAAGGAAGACAAGCCTTCTGAAGAGCAGCTTTCGGCCGGCGCGGACGGCATGGCTGGGGCCAGGGGAGTCTTCGACGATGGTGTGCTTGAAACAGGTGTGGATGGGCCTTCAGGTGGTGGGATGCCGGGTGATCATGGAG
>JAHOYU010000149.1 GCA_019038625.1 Candidatus Latescibacterota bacterium
TAGTAATACTAAGGCTTTCCTCATTATCTTATTCCCCCCAGCGTTAAGAGAATAGTCCAATTGAATTATATTACTCGGATGTTAAAGAAGAGAAAGAGATGTGGAGCCTTACCTTCGAATCGCAGAGATGCTCACCTCCTCGGATATCGATCCGAACAGCTGACGAAGGGTACCCTCCCGTTTGAGTTTTGGACCTGTGTCGAGTAAGCCTGATCCTCCAACGCGGTCGGCGTGGGTGAAACCCTTCTACTGGTAAGGCTACCCGGACGGGTAGACCTCAATCCTTTCCGAGACTGTTAATAATGTAACATGTGAAATTGGAAAAGTCAAGAGGCAAGTACTTTATAAAATGATCCAGGTTGCCGAAACCAGCCCGCAAATATCCACGACATGCCACTATGGCATCCATCGCTATCTTATAAAACCGGAGGCAGTGGCCTGTATCATTGTTCACCGGAGATCAGCGAATAATCACAGAACAGCCCGAAAGCAGAATGTAGACATTTCAACAACCCGATCCTGTTCTCCCTCGTCTTGCTGTCCTCACAGTTGATCAGAACCTTGTCGAAAAATATATTGATCGCGGGGACCAGACCGGCAAGTATTTTTATTGAAGACCTTCCCTCACGCGGAAGGTCAAGGCAAAGAAGTCTTGATCCGGCCTCTGAGGCAGAGGCAAAAAGTCCGGTCTCGGATTTCTCGGTGAATAACGACTGGGAGAATCCACAACCATCACCCTTACCTTCAGAGAGACAGCGCAGGGCCTTTAACCCCGATTCGAACGTGATCTTCTCCCTCATTTTTTTGGGGATGATATTCGTCACCCTCTTCATGGCAAGGATGAAATCCCCAAGTGAACCATCATTCCGCATCTCCTGAAGTTTTCCTATCATATCACGAGCAGCAAACGGAATAGTCCATGGAGACATCATGATAGAGGATACTATGTCATGATCAAAATCCTGACTGCGAAGCATAGTGATGAATCGCTGGGAAAACAACTCCTTCACCTCACCTGTCACCTTTTCAGGATCGAAGTCGTCCGGGACCAGTCCGAGATCGGAAAACTCCTTACAGCTTCTGGATATCGCCTCTGGAAGATCTATTTCAAGTTTTCTCTCGATAGCAATCCGGAGAATGCTTATTGCGTGCCTTCTGAGCGCGTATGGATCCTGATTGCCGGTCGGACCGAGACCCTGGATCCAGCAACCCATTATCGTATCAAATCTGTCAGCAAGGGACAGGACCGTTCCAGCCTCTCCCTCGGGAAGCCTGTCTCCGGAATATTTTGGAAAGTAGTGCTCGTATATCGCCATGGATACTTCCTCAGCCTCACCGGATATCCGTGAATATTCACGTCCTATGTATCCCTGGAGCAGAGTGAATTCCTTTCCATCCTTTACCATCTCACTTGCAAGATCAGCCTTCAGCAACGCAGCTGCGCGAGCGATATTTTCCTTATGCTCACCCTTCGATTGCCCTGAGGTGGAACCGAGCCATCCGGACAGCCTTTCGATCCGCTCCGACTTCTGTTCGAGAGTGCCCAACCCTTCCAGCCACACTATGTCGGCAAGCTTTGCGGCCATCTCCTCGATCGGATGTGAAGTGTCTTCCATGAAGTAGAACCGTGCGTCCGCGAGTCTCGCCTGCAATACTCGCTCATACCCTCTTGTTATCTTCTGTTTGTTCTTACGTGCACCGTCAGCAAATGCGACAAAGGAAGGTAGCAGGTCGCCATTTTCGTCCTCTATTGAAAAATATCTCTGGTGACTCTTCAGCGCCGTCACGATGACCTCTCTGGGCAATCCCAGAAACGATGGATCGAACGAGCCAGACATGACTACTGGAGACTCGATCAGGTTTGCAACCATCCCACTGAGGCTTTCATCCTGCACAAGCCTCCCTCCCGCTCCGGATGCAGTTTTACCCGCCATCTTCGAGACGCGTCTCTTCCTCTCTTCATGATCGAGAATAATCCCGTTCTTCTTCAAGAATTCAAAATATTCCGAAATTCCGCCTATTTTCGTGAATTCTTCAAAATAAGGTGATAACCGTGTCGAAGATGATGATGAGACCGAACCGATTTTGAACGGCAGGACCTTCCCTCCATGGAATGCCAGTATCCACCGTACGGGCCTGGCGAAAAGGAAGTTGCTATCATCCCACTTCATGACCTTGGGGAAACGGATGCCGGATATCCATTCCGGAATATTATCGATCAATACCTCTTTTGTAGTTTTCCCCTTGATCTTTTTGACAACGGCTAGATACTCGCCCCTCTTGGTTGTGATCCTGCTGAGATCGTCGGGTTCGACACATTCTCTTCTGGCAAATCCTTCTGCTGCTTTTGTAAAATTCCCGTCCTCATCTACCGCGACTGACACAGGGGGGCCCATAACCGTCTCTTCAACCGCCTCCTGCTTTTCGTCGATATTACGAATAAGCACGACCAGGCGGTTGGGAGTCCCACTCACATAGATAGATCCGTACTTTATTCTTTCAGACTCAAGACCGTCACTGAACGATCCCTCAAGTTGTCTCAACGCCCCGTTAATATATCCACTCGGCAGGTTTTCACAGCCGATCTCGATAAGCAGCTCTTTTTTCATCGGCTTTCCTTTCTCCTGCTCTGCCCGTCACCACGCAGCAGGGGGAATCCAAGTTCCTCCCTCTGCTTCACATAATTGAAGGCTGTCTTTCGCGCGAGGTCCCTGATCCTGCTTATATAGCTCGTTCTTTCCGTTACGCTGATTGCCCCTCTTGCATCGAGGATATTGAATATATGTGAACACTTCAGCACATAGTCGTAAGCAGGGAGGATCAGGTCCGCCTCAAGCATCCGCAACGCCTCTTTTTGATATTTTTCAAATATCTCGAAATAGAGTGATGGATCAGCAGCCTCGAAATGGAACGCACTGAATTCCTTCTCCGCTACTCTGTTCAATTCACCCCACTTGATCCCATTACCCCATTCTATCTCCATAATGTCATCGACATCCTGTATGTACATGCATATTCGTTCGAGTCCGTATGTGATCTCTGCTGATATCGGGTTCAGCTCAAGTCCCCCGGCCTGCTGAAAGTAAGTGAACTGTGTTATCTCCATCCCGTCCAACCAGACTTCCCATCCCAGGCCGGATGCTCCCAGAGTGGGAGATTCCCAGTCATCTTCGAGCAACCTTATATCATGTTTTGAAGAGTCGATACCGATCGCTTCCAGACTGGCGATATAAAGCGGAATGACGTTTTCCGGAGCTGGTTTCAAAATGACCTGGTACTGATTGAATTGTTGCACCCTGTTCGGATTCTCGCCATATCGGCCGTCTTTCGGTCTTTTGCTGGGTTCGATATAGGCGGCCTTCCACGGTTCAGGGCCGAGGACACGGAGAAAAGTGCCAGGATTCATAGTTCCCGCACCGACCTCGGAATTATAGGGGGTCATTATCAGACAGCCCTGTTCCAGCCAGAACTGTCCGAGTGTCGATACTAGTTCCTGGAATGTCAAACTCATTCAACTCCTTTTAAGATCTTCAAAGCGTTAGGCAGCCTGTATCCTTCAACATGAAAAACGAAGAACCTGTGAAGGACCCTGCCTATTTCCTGACGGATCACTCTGTCCAGTTTCGTTTCGGCCAGGCCACCTGTACCACTTTCGATCATCTCTCTCAGCAATCCTGCAGACTGGCTGGAAAGAGATATTCCGGCTTCCCCACACTCCGGGCATGAAACATAGCCACTGGAAGGATTAATCGTAATGCCTGATCCCGCAAGACTTTTTTTACATTTCGAACATTCATCCATAGCAGGAAATACACCTCCAAAACCAAGCATTCGCGCCTCCAGCGCGAAGAACAGCGTCCAGGGATCCTTGCACCGATCGAGACTCAGGATAAATTCTTCGAGCAGATCGAACAGGCCGCCGTCTGTACCAGCGTCCACCACCGCCCGATCGACCACTTCGAGTCCCGCCTGAAAGATACAGATACTTTCCAGGCAACCACTTTTCGAATCGAAAGCGTGGATGTCCGCAATTTCTTTCAGAAGCTGCAGAGACCTCTGCTCTTTTTCATAGAACAGTATCTCGGCTGTGTTCCCGGTTCGCAGACAACCGTAAAACTGACTCCCGGCTTTCCTGGCCCCTTTCGCAAGGAGGCTTACTTTGCCATGATATTTCGTCAAAGCTGTTGCGATGATGCTTGATTCACTATAATCGAAACTCTTGAGGATCACTGCGCGATCTCTCGATATCCCGCTCAAAGACTCCTCCAGTACGTCAACCAGTTCCGATCCAGTTCAGGAAGACCGTAGCTATACCGAGATATACAAGGATACCGACGATATCGTTCACCGTCGTTATGAAAGGCCCGGTAGCAAGAGCCGGATCGATATTCGCTCTTTTTAATAACAGTGGGATCAGGGCTCCCATCAGTGTCGCCCAGCATATGATGATGAACATACAGAATCCCAGCAGCAGACCAAGCCTTACATTCTGTTGCCACAGCATAACCATGATGAGCAGTACCGATCCAAGCACTACACCGTTTATAAGCGAGACTTTCAATTCCCTGATCAGCTTGTTTCCGGTGTTGGCGATACTCAGCCCTCCGACAGCAAGTTCTCTCACGACGATGGCAGATGACTGTATACCGACATTGCCTCCCATCGCCATTATCACCGGGACAAAGAAAGCCAGAGCGATAATCGATTCGAGTGATTCCTTGAAACTGTTCATCACCATCGCAGAAGCGATCCCGCCTAACAGTCCGGTAAGAAGCCAGGGGAGCCTCGCTCTCGATAACCTGACCGGAGACCTCTCCCAGAACTCCTCCTCACCCGTACCGGCCATCATCGTTATATCCTCGTTGGCTTCCTCTTCGATTACATCGATAATGTCGTCAACAGTGATTCTTCCAGCAAGCACACCTGAAGAATCCACGACAGGCAAGCTGTAAAGGTCGTATTTTGAAAAAAGTGCCGCCACTTCCTCCTGATCAGTCTCCGCAGTCACGGTGAGGAAATCCTTATCCATCACTTCTTCCACCCTTTTATCAGGATCCTCGATAAGCAGGTCGATCACCGGGATACTGCCCAGAAGCCTTTTACTCCGGTCTATGACGAAAATATTCTGAATATGCTTGATCTTCTCTCCTACGGCCCTTACCACTCCGATCACATCCGAGATCTTCATCCCCGTCATCACGGTGACAAGTTCTCTCTCCATCAATCCGCCTGCTGATTCCTCGTCGAACTTGAGAAGTTCGCTTACATCCTCATAATCCTCCCGACTGATCTTGTGGAGGACAAGTGGTACGTTTACTTCTGGAAGCAGGTTGATTATATCGGTGGCATCATCACTGGCCATGAACTCGATAAGAGGGACTACCTCGTCGACAGAAAGAGTTTCCAGAATATTCCGTGCTATCCCCTCATCGACGAGAGTAAGGACTTCACTCGCCGTTTCCGGCTGGAGTACCCTGAAAACGATTTCCCATGATCCCTCAGGAAGAGCCGATATGACATCAGCACAATCGGGTGCCCTCAGGCCTTCAAGGACTCCTCCAAGGGCCAACATATCTTCTGTTTCGATTATTGTCTCGATAGCCTCAGCTATCTGATCAGGCTTTTCTTCCATGATGCTACCTCTGCATTTTCTGGAAGGATGAGAATGAGGCTAAAACACAGCCAAAGTCAAGGCTTTATTGACAATCAGGCCTTTTCAGGGTCCGGGGGACCTTGGCTGCTCGTCCTGTCTCTATCGATGATCACAGGGGGAATGACCGCTCCACCCGATATGACCATCTTGAGAGCATCTTCTACTGAGACATTCAGGGGAATGGCTTCCTCTTCAGGGATCATCAGGAAAAGTCCTGAAGTCGGGATCGGAGTAGTAGGCATAAAGACATTGATATATTTCTTCTCCGGACCATCACCGATCCTTGTTACCCAGGTAGAAGTAACGAATCCGACGACAAATATCCCTGGCCTTGGATACTGGATCAGAATGGCTTCCTTGAATACCGTCCTCTCATGCCGCAAAAAGACTTCGCTTGTCTGTTTTATAGCTGTGTACATCCTGTTGACAAGGGGGATCCGGGTGACAAAGCCCTCTGTCCATCTCAGGATCTTTCTGCCGATAAAATTACCTGCAAAGACACCAGCCACAAGAATGAGAATGGTAACTGCAATAAGTCCAAGTCCTGGGATATCGAGGAAAGAATATTTCTCTACGACGGGCCTGAGGATATTGTCCATCGACACAAAGATCTTGTACAGGATCCATCCTGTCAGGACAGTTGGCAGAAGGATCACCAGTCCTGTTAGAAATTTTCTTCTCAGCCAGCCCATTTCATATCTCCAGTCATAATTCCATCCATATTTCCCGAAGACCCTCTGTTACAGATATCAGAGTCTCGTTATTTTTCTTTCCCTGGAAGCCTTACTACTACTTCCGCGATCCTCTGGCCCTCCAGGCGGTCGATCCTGAACTCCATCCCCTCATATTCTATCTCTTCTCCTTCTTCGGGGACGCGGCCGAGAAGGTCAAAGATAAAACCTCCAAGAGTATCAACATCATCGGAAAGAAGAGAGATGTCCAGCAATTCATCGAGTTCGTCCAGATTGATCCGACCCTCGACAGAATATATATTCTCTCCCATCGCACGCACCAGAGGCCCTTCCTGGTCGTGCTCGTCTCTTATCTCCCCTACTATCTCCTCAAGGATGTCCTCAAGAGTAACTATTCCGGAAGTGCCTCCATATTCATCAACGACAATAGCGAGATGTTTTTTCATCATTTGAAATTCCCGAAGCAGTTCTTCGAGCTTCTTTCCTTCTGGAACAAAGAAAGGCTCCCTCACCAGGCGACGTATATCGTCACTCTCATCCTCGCATGAAGTATCGACCAGGTCCTTGACACAAAGAATTCCCAGTATCCTGTCGATACTCGTATCGTAGATGGGCACCCTTGAATGCCCTGCCTCGGATACCTGTTCCCGTATATCCTCGATATCGGCCTGAAAATCTATAGCGAAGACATCGATCCTTGGAACCATCACTTCCCTGACCTTCTTCTCCCCGAACTCTACGATACTTCTTACAAGCATGCTGCCGTTCTTCTCTATAAAGCCCTCGCTGCCCTCACCGCTACCTGGAAGCAGGAACAGTGGAAGAGCTATTTCGGCGGGAAGATCGGGAAAAGGAATTGATACGAGTTTCAACAGAAACACGCTCAAAGGCTTGAGAAGAAGGAAAAATGGAAACACCAGGTAGGAGACCAGGACCGCTACCATTCGCGGTTTCCTCGTAGCAAACCCCGCTCCAGCAATAAAAGAAACCGCGATAGCCAGCGCACTGAGCAACGCAGGAATAAATCCTGTTGTAATCCTGTTCGTACCACCGGGGTGCAGGAGACCACTGAACAGGCCGGGAAGATTGACGGTCGCCACTATTATCAGCAGAGCTTCAAGCAGAAATAGTACGAGCAGGAGATGAAGTCTTTCCCTGTGAAGGAGTCTGAGAATACGTCTTCCTCTTGACTCCCCGGGAAAAGCCTTCTCCTCATGCATCCTTGAAAGCACGGGAAAGGCGGTCATAGCACCAGCGATCACAATCTGTGCGGTGATAAAGATAAAAATTCTTGCAACCAGGATAGTAATGCTGTCCATCTATTCACTCCGGGGGGTCATTCGAACATTCTGTCGAGGGTCCGAACAGGAACCGCTCCATCAAGATGACGGCGCTCGGCTTTTTCCATTCTCCGGCTTTCCACCTCATTACCATGAACAAACCCTCGCAAATGGCATAGACCGTGAACTATCAGCCTGAGAAGCCACGAGTGCCGGGACACCCTTCTTTTCGCAGCTCCGGCAACAAGTCTGTTCCAGCAGAGATAGATTTCGCCGGCCGGACCGCCGGGAGAAAGAGTGCCTTCTTCATCAAGATAACTGAAAGTAAGTATCTCAGCTGCCCCTTTTCTTCCCTTGTAATTCCTGTTCAGCCAGGCCATCTTCCTTTCCCCTACCAGGATTATCTCTACAATCGTGTTCCGGGGAGCAAATCCCGAAGCCAGTCTGGCAATATCTTCAGAAGCCCTGTTAAACTCTGTTCTTCCTGTCACTCTGGGGCGGCTGCTTTGGATTGTCTTCATCTGATCTTTCCTTCGCTTCTTCTTCATCCTGCTTGGGATATGAGATACGTGGATGGAAAATGCCGGTGAGAAGCTGGATATATTTTTCCTTGATTATGGAGATATCGTTCAGTGTCAGGCCACTGTCGTCAAGTTCACCATCGTTCATCCTGGCCGCGAAGATCTTTGAGATCATCGCTCTGATACGTGGAGCATTGGGCTCCTTGAGCGACCTGACAGCAGCTTCACTTGAATCTGCCAGCATGATCAGAGCGGTCTCCTTCGACCTCGGCCTCGGGCCGGGATATCGGAAATCATCTATGTTCACGCTGTCGTGAGAATCATATTCCAGAGCCTTGTTATAAAAATAGGCCATTACCGTGGTCCCGTGATGCTCTCTTATTCCATCTATTACGATATCGGGCAGATTTTCGCTTTTAGCGAGTTCCACTCCCTCTTTCACATGGGAGGCCAGGATAAGGGCACTCATCGTGGGTGACAATTTTTCATGTTTGTTCAGGTTGTCGCCCTTGTTTTCGAAAAAATACTCCGGTTTGGCCAGCTTGCCGATGTCGTGATAATATGCCGATACGCGGGCAAGAAGTCCATTTGCCCTGATGTCATGCGCGGCCGCTTCTACCATGTTCCCGATCATCAGGGAATGCTGATAAGTACCGGGGACTTCCATTATCATTCTCTTGAGAAGTGGCCTGTTGAGGTCACTGAGTTCCATCAATGTAAAATTTGTCGTCACACTGAAAAGCGACTCGAATATCGGAAGTAGAAACATTATCAGGATAGTACAGACGAACCCATTCGCTATTCCCCAGATAGCATCCTTGAGAAATCCAGCGAATGTAATATTTTCAGCAAGTCCAAAACTCACGATTCCGATAATGTACGCTATCGAGATGTAGAGAAATATTGTGTAGAAGTTTTTCCGTTCCCTCAGCTGTGAGATCGATATTATAGCGGCCACTCCCGCAAGCACGGAGATGAAAACAAAGCCTGCGGACAGATCCGCATGGATGACCATCATGAAAGCGGCGAAGAAAGTAAATATCAGGGCAGTCATCGGGCCAAAGAAGGCCGCGGTCACAAGAGGGACAAACGCGGCAGGGATCAGATACTGACTTAAAAATGGAAGTTTGATCACAAGAGCCATTAGGAGAAGATAAAACACGATCGCGATGAACGCGAGTCCCAGCCTGGCTCTTTCAAGCAGCACCGATCTGTCGAATTTCATAAGGGCTATCCCCAGAACGATAATAAGACTCAGAATCCTCATGATCTTCCCGACGTAGAGAAGCACTCTCTTCCACCAGGAAGTCTCGATCTCCATACGGACCCTGTTTGTCTCGAGAGCCTTGAGAATATCGACCTGCCTTGCCGTGACCTTGTCGTGCTTCGCGATTATCCGCTGATTATCTGAGACCCTGAATGCTTCAGCTACCTTTTCCATGGCAATATTTCGCCGTGTCTGAGTCTCTTTGTGGTCATAGACAAGATTGGGCATCAAGTGAGATCTGAGAATATCGTAGAACAATTCGACAGCTTTATCATCGTTTCGAAAGACTCTTCTTGCTTCTTCGATAATCACCGATTCAAGAGCGCTCTGCTCTATGACCGGGGATGACAGGATCAGTTTTTCCGTGTCTCCTGAAACAACCGTGATATGTGGATAATCTCTCCTGCGCAGAGGACTGGCGTCATTTATGATCCCCTTCTCAAAGAGCTGCCTCTGAAGCCGAAGTCCTTCCGAAAGCATTTTCCTTCTGAGTGACCTGTCAAGCAGAAGCTCTACAGGATCCCGCCTGAGACCCGGAGCCATATCCTTGATCCAGGATATCTTCTCTTCCGAGCTCAGGGTGTCGGCTGAAGCTATCGAGCCTATCCTGCCAATGAATCCTTCCAGATCTGCAGGAAGATGCCGGACTCCCTCTTCTTTCGTCCAGAAAACCGGTGGGACTTCTACTGCGGCCTTCGCCCTGTTGATCTCGATCTCCTGCTTGCTCAGCGGAACAACAAAATTAAATGGGGCTATCACGTCCGAATCGGCGATCTCACCTTCGTTGAACTGGATCTCCTTGCTTTCTCTCGTCGGTGGAAACAACAGCACGGACAGGATGATGAACACTACTGCGCCAGCGATAGCCAGGATCCTGCCGTTCAGGTCGAGACTGTGTGGAATCAGCTTTTTTAAAAGCCCTGAAAAAACCCAGGACTTTCCGTTCTCTTTTCCCCCGGAAGTCTGATCAGCCATCGTTTTCCTCCAGATCCGGCCTCGTGTTGTCCCCTGAACTACGCTTATCAGGGCCGGAAGTCGCACGGTTAGCTGGACTCAGGGCGCTGAACGCCTTGATTATCCTTTTTACAAGTCTGTGTCTGACCACATCCTCTTCACCGAAAGTAACGAACTTTATCCCTTCCACATCTTTCAGGATATCCCTTACCGCGACCAGCCCGGACATGGCCGGGTCCACCAGGTCGATCTGTGTTATATCACCGGTTATAATAGCTTTTGAATTCACACCCAGCCTTGTGAGAAACATCTTCATCTGGGTGACCGTACTGTTCTGGGCTTCGTCCAGTACCGCGAAAGCGCTGTTAAGGGTCCTGCCCCTCATATAGGCGAGCGGCGCTATCTCAAGTACCCCGGCATCAATCATTTTATCGACCTTTTCCCTGCCGACCATATAGGTCAATGCATCGAATATCGGCCTGATATACGGATCGATCTTTTCTTTGAGGTCTCCCGGCAGAAATCCGAGATTTTCTCCCGCCTCGACTACCGGCCTCGAAACATAGATCTTCTCTATCTCGCCACTTTTTAGAGCTGCGAGTGCCATGGCAATCGCCAGGTAAGTCTTGCCCGTACCTGCGGGCCCTATTCCAAAGACTACATCGTAATCTCTTATCGCGTCAACGTACTCTTTCTGCCTCACGCTCCGGGGCACTATCTTCCTGCGCTTCACACTGGAATAGAATACGACCGATCCGTCCAG
>JAHOYU010000150.1 GCA_019038625.1 Candidatus Latescibacterota bacterium
CCAAACGTCAGCGGACCTGGTTTCGGAAATTGGATTGTTTGGAGCGAGGGAATCCACTAGATGAGGCGTTGTTCAGTTGTATTTCGGCGGCGGTGGAAAGCGGGCAGGCTAGGTAGTTCCCATCCGGCAACACCTTACCGCCTGAAAACAGGTAAGTTATAAAGAAATAACGGGATGATTATCCTGCTATGTGATAGGATGTTCTTACTAAGGAAACATCTAAACATGGAGGCGGATTGATTGCACCGTCGTGGAATCAAACATCCACCACCCGACCGACAGCTCATTGCTTTACGACTGTGTTCGTGCCCTTGCCCTTGAAATGGAGGTTGACGGCCGCCAAGTTAGCACCGCTTTTACCAACCATACTCGACGGGCCAAGAGGCGAGCCCTTGGTATCCTGAACGCAAAGAGAAAGAAAAAGCGCAGAGAACTTTTCCAAGATTTGTTGCTGGTCACACGCAACACTCTTGCCATGGCCGAAAACATGACACCGTTACACTGCGACCTGGGTGTTGTACGATTGTCGAATGGAAATTAGGCCGTAGCCAAGCAGCGGGCCAGTCAAAAAACTGGGGTTTCCGGATGAGAACTAGTTAGGAAATGATTGGAAATTTTATGAAGTCTCCTATTTACGCCATCTTTCTGGTCTTTCTGTTGTCGCTTGTGTTCGTATTCCGTTCCAATGCCCAATCCATGATTTTTTCTCCAAGGTGTTCGGTCGTTTACCGGGACACCCTTTTCTTTGGAGGGCAATCGAATCCAAAGAATCCAACATCACCACTCAGTGCAGTTGGTGATGGACTTGGACATCCTTTTGATTCCCCTGTTCCAATCCCGGGGCCTTGGAGGATGGGCAAAGAGAGAATCTCACATATGGCGGTTTTTCAAGGTGATCTTGTTGTTGCCGGAAATTTCGCTAACCGCTACCAGACTTCCCCAGAAAATGGATTGTTCAAGTACGATGGTTTTTGGCAGCCTTTTCAGTTACAACCGCCTGGAAATCCAGGCAGCATCAGCGACGTCCTGGTGTCAGGTGGTGTTCTGTACCTGGCTGGCCGCTTCAAGGATCCGGAGACCGGGATCACGGAAAACGTTTTGGCCTTCGACGGTCACCAATGGCACAAGCTGGGGCTCCATCACGGTTGGCAATACGTAACCAGACTATGCGAATTTGAGGGGATGGTTATTGCTGCTGCTGGTATCCGAAGCCGGGAACTCAATGAGGAATATATTCGCCAGGATGTTCTTTCCTACACCATCTCCAGATGGGATGGCAGTTCTTGGATCAGTCTTAAGAAGAGCAAGGGAGGAATGCCGGTTGCACTCAGTGTTTTCGCCGAAAACCTGTATGTTGGCTTCTTCACTTTGGCGGCAGCTGGTCCCCACCCCTCAGTCATGAGGTTTGACGGTCGTGAGTGGTCTCCTGTAGGGGCGTCATTCCAAACCGGAGCATCGAACGGTTTTGTAAAAGTTGGAGGACTAGGTTCCTATAGGGACAAGCTGGTCGCCGTGGGAAAATTCGATCGAGCTAATGGAGTTCAGATACCTGGTGCTGCCTATCTGTCGGAAGACACATGGCAGCCACTTGGCCTTGAGATCGAGAGCTTACCACAGTGTCTCGCAACCTTTGACCAGAATCTTTGGGTAGGGCAAATCCCGAGAAAGGAAATACCCGGGCTGTTATTCTGGACTAACGAGATACCGGTTGACGCTCCATTGAAACGGGTTGTTGAGCCGGAAATTCACCCCCCCCAGCGACATCCTGAGGTGGCCCCATTCCGCAATGGTGATTTTTCCGAGCGGAAAGACGGGCAACCAGTCGGTTGGACCTATGAGCGAAGCCTCATGGCCTCCATGATCAAGCCTGCCGAAGATTCTCACGCCAAAGACAACTTTGACACTTTGTCTTTTTCAGTTGATGGGGGCGTCCTTGTTCCGCCTCAACCGAGCAAAGGACTTGGGCGATATCTAAAGCAAGAGTTCCCCACTGAAGAAGGGAAAGTCTACCGCGCCAGGGTCAGGGCCAGAGTTGTCTATGAAAGCTCTGGAGGACAGCTTCCAGCCCGGTTCAATCTGAGTGTTGGTCAATCCTGGGATCGGCTTGAAATCACCAAGGATGATTTCCGTTGGTATGAGCTGGAGCTGCCTGGGTCGGATAGGAGTTTTTCGGGTAAGATCACGTTCAGCGGTGGCCGCAGCGGCGGACACCTTGAGATCGCAGAGGTTCAACTGACGGAGCACGACCTTGATTTTACCATGGTTTTCGACGCTTTCTGCCAGGACTTCTCCGGTCAATACGCCAACTTTGAATTTGTCCCTGTTGCCTGGGATTCGCTTGTGGCCCACTGGAGACCGATCGCGGCAGACGCTCAGAACTGCGTTGCCTTCTACAACATCATCCTGAAAATGCTTGGCGAGTTGAATGACCCAAAATTGATTCTCGAAAAACGTGCGAGCGATGTGACCTCAATGCAGCAAACTTCCTGGGATCCTGCGGAGGAAGCCCGGATGAGTGCCATCCGAAAACGCGCGAAAGCCATGTACCGTGGTTCCCCCTTGAGGGATGGCGTACAATCACGACCCAAAGCGGAGTTCGTTGATGTTGATGGGCATCAGATTTTTTACCTGTCGGTGATGGCGGCCTCGCAAAAATTGAAGCTTGAATCGGTAGATGCGTTCCTGACTGAAGTCGCCCGTGCTGAAGGGATCCTGCTGGACCTCAGACACTACCGTTCGAATATGAAAAAGACCAAACACGAAAAAACGATAATAGACAACCTTCCGAAAGTCCCAACAGTTGCCCTGATCGACCCTTCCACCCGGGGGGCTGGGGCCGATATTGCCATTGCCCTGAAGGATCATACGGACATCACCTTCGTTGGGCAGGAATCCGGGACTCCGTCCCAAATAATGGATGAGCTGAACCGCCCCGGGTTTGACGGAGACTCCACAGTCTGAGAGGATGGAGTCATGTC
>JAHOYU010000151.1 GCA_019038625.1 Candidatus Latescibacterota bacterium
AGTTGGGATAAATACAATTTTAATCGCTTATTGATTTTATATTAATTCGTTAAGTAACAGCTTACTTTCGCAAACCTTTAATATTATGCAAGTGCTTGAATTGTTTTAAGCGTGTCTAACTGAATCTTTGAAGGTGCTTGAAAAATTTAGGATTAAGGAACGGAAGGTACAAATTATTGTGATGATGGGTTCATAGCCGGAATCTACAATTCAGCAAAAATGTGGGTTACGCAGTCTAATATATAATCTTGGAGAAACTGAATTAGCGGATTATTACACCTGTGATATAAAATAAGTATCACAGCTTTTTAAGAATTTCAAAAGTACCGATTAGGTTAAGTAGCGCAGGGGAGTTTCACCCCAACGCTCTCCAAGAACCGTACGTGACAGTCTCCCGTCATACGGCTCCTACTGTCCAGCCGACGGCCGAAAACCAAAGCCCCAAGACGCAAATAGTCTGGGTTCACGGCGTGCAATGCGACCTAACCAGTGGGTCGCCTTGTGCCAATGGCCTCGCAGCCTCTTGTATTTCCGCATGGCCCAACGAACCAAAGCATTTTGAATCTGACGTAAAATGGGATAAAGCGCTGATCTATAATACCTGCCATAATAATTCAACCAACCCCTAATCACGGGGTTGATTCGCTTGGCAATGTCCTCTAATGACGAGGAACTCCACAACTGCAGTTTCCAGCCCCTTATCGTAGCGCTCATCGCTTTGATTGCTGATTTGCTTGCCGCTGGCGTAAAGCCCACAAAGTAAGTCCGCCCCTTGCACGATCGAAGCCGAAAGCCATAGCCGAGAAAATCAAAACTCTCATGCTTATAACTTCCAGGGCGTTTTGCGTCTTTACAGTAGACAATCTTCGTCTTCTGCGGATGCAGTTTCAGCTTACATCGCGCCAGCCGTAGTTCAATGGCTCTCAGCATCACTTGTGCTTGAGATTCCGAACGACAATGGACGACAATATCATCCGCATACCTCGCAAATAAAACACTCGGATGGTTTACCCTCATCCATTCATCAAACACATGGTGAAGAAAAATATTAGCCAGCAAGGGACTAACCACACCCCCTTGGGGCGTGCCCTGCTCTCTTTCGATTAGGCTGCCATCCGCCAATTGTGCCGGAGCTTTCAGCCATCTCTCGATATAAAGCAGTATCCACTTGCTGTCCGTATGCTTCCGCACCGCATGCATCATCAACTCATGGTCAATGTTATCGAAGAAACCCTGTATGTCCAAATCAATCACCCAGTTGTAACACCAGCACCTTTGGCGAACGACCCCTACTGCATCCAGTGCTGATCTGCCTGATATGTAACCATAGGAGTCCGGGTGAAAGATCGGATCTACTTCGGGCTCCAGATACATCTTGACCACCATCTGCGCCACGCGATCCGATACGGCTGGTATACCCAGCCTTCTGGATCTGCCATCGCTTTTGGGTATGTCTACCGTACGTACCGGCGGCGGAAAATAACTGCCCGAGGACATCCGATTCCAGATCTTATAAAGATTGTTCTTAAGATCAACCTCAAAATCTTTGATCGACTGACCATCGACTCCCGCAGCCCCTCGGTTCGCCTTTACCCGACGATAGGCGTCCCATACAACTTGCTTGGAAATACTAAACGGCTTTGTTTCAGTAATAGGCTCCTCCCATCTCTGGTTGACCACATCGCTAAAACCAGACAGCACAACCCCTTGGCTCCATCTGCATTACACAGACTTCAACACTACTACGGGTTGTTCCGCCCCCGTG
>JAHOYU010000152.1 GCA_019038625.1 Candidatus Latescibacterota bacterium
AGGCAGGCTGAGATGACAAAAGACACGAAGCACAAGATAGCGCGGCAGCAAAGACGAGAGGGTCATCATACTCCGATTATCCGCACCAGCACAGAACGAACGCCGAAATACAGCAAAAACCATGTCAAGGAAGAATGTGAAATATTATGAAAATATTTTGGAAAAATAATGAAATGATTTAATAAATTTCGGGATGGTTTGACATAGTTCGCATTATTACGGATTAGTGACCTTAACCCGTCAAGTTTCATACCGTCACAAAACGATTCCATACCGTCAGAAAATTATTTCATACCGTCACAAAACGATTTTCATGTATCTGCTCCAATTTTATGGTTTATTGCTATTCATGAGAACGCGCCTGATTCTTCCGGGTTTTCATCAGCCCGGACATATGCTAGAGTCTGCCCTGTTGATTAGAGTCGATCCGCCGTTTACTGGCTTAGAAGCAGATATGGCATTTGCAGACATGCCCGGGGAAACAGGTATGATGGCCAAACGGGCAAGATAAAAAAAAGACTATAACCATGATCGAAAGAGATCTTAATGGATGATGAAAGAAAATATTTCAGGATGACGGTGCAGGATGCTCTGAATTCACTGGAAAGTTCGCAGGATGGCCTTTCCGTCGACGATGCGGAGCGAAGGCTGGAAAAATTTGGAACGAATGAACTTACTGCCGACATGGGTGTTTCGAGGTGGCTGATCTTTCTCTCGCAGTTCAAGGATCTGCTCGTCATAGTACTGATTGTAGCAGCCTCTGTCTCTTTCATCATAGGAAGCACTCGTGACGCCATCGTCATGCTCATCATAGTGGCAATAAACGCCGCCATCGGATTCGTCCAGGAATTCAAGGTGAGCAAGATACTCGAAAGCCTGAAAAACATGATAACCTCTCCGGCCCGGGTACTTCGTGGAGGTGCCCTTGCGGAGGTCGGACAGGACAGACTCGTTCCCGGCGATATCGTCAAACTCGAGGCGGGTGACCGGATCCCCGCCGACCTGAGAATGATCGAATCATTTGACCTGAGAACCGAAGATTTCGCTCTGACAGGCGAATCGATGCCGCAGGGAAAGACGACGAACATCATAAAAGAAGATTGCGTGCTGGGCGACAGAGACAATATGGCCTATATGGGGACGACCGTAACATCGGGAAGCGCGACCGGGCTGGTTGCCAGAACAGGGATGCGGACGGAGATGGGAAAGATCGCGGGTATGACTCAGGAAACAGAAGAAGTACCCTCTCCTCTCGAAAAAGAACTGGGCTCGCTCGCAAGATGGCTCACAGTCACAGTCATCATCATCGGGGGAATGTTGTTCGGAGTCGCACTCTGGCAGGGATTCGATTTCTTCACAAGCATGGTCTACGCTCTCGGCATAGCGGTCGCTCTTGTACCCCAGGCCCTGCCGGCTCAAGTAACAGTCGCCATGTCGGCAACAAGCAAACGTCTGGCTGAAAAGAACGCTGTAGTCAAGAGTCTTCCCTCTGTCGAGACACTGGGCTCGACAAGTGTTATCAGCACCGACAAGACCGGCACTCTTACCAGGAATGAGATGGCCGTGACCGACATCTGGTTTGGTGGACGTCTCTACAAAATAACGGGGATCGGTTACGAGCCCGAGGGACAGCTCCTCGACGCCGATGGCAACGTAGTAGATCAGGCTGGCATCGATGAGATTGAGATTATGATGGACGCCGCAACGATGGCGTCCAACGCCGAGATACATGAGCCCGATGAGGAACACTCCGAGTGGTATCCTGTAGGTGACCCGACCGAGGCCGCTCTCGTTACCATGTCCACAAAGCTTGGCACCCGCTCTCCCACGGAAGACCAGGAAAATCCGGAACTTCTGGAATTCCCATTCGATTCTGAGCGTAAACTGATGAGTTCGGTCAGAGAATTCGGCGACCGTAGACAGCTGGCAATGAAAGGCGCTCCGGACAGCGTGCTGGAGATAAGTCGTCAGATCTACCGCGATGGCAAAGCCGAACCGATGACCGACGCGGACAGGGATGAAATACGAAGGATCAATGATGAGTTTTCAAAACAGGCCCTTCGTGTCCTGGCTATAGCTTACCGCCCTCTTGAGGTAGACGGCAGGGATTACGTGATGGAGGAAGTCGAGAAGGATGTCATCTTTCTGGGATTGACAGGCATGATCGATCCTCCACGCGAGGGGGTTAAAGAGGCAATTGCCCAATGCCATACTGCCGGAATAAGGACCTTTATCATGACCGGCGACCATGCTGTAACGGCCCAGGCCATAGGAAACGAGATAGGCCTCTCGGGCTCATCGGCATCATCTCCTGTCTTCACCGGGAAAGAATTAAAGGAGATAAGTGACGAAAAACTCTCCGAAGTGATGCGAAAAGAAGAATCGATCATTTTCTCGCGTGTCGATCCGGAAGACAAGCTACGGATCGTTACCTTGCTGGGGAAAAACGGCGAGGTCGTCGCAGTGACCGGCGATGGCGTGAATGACGCTCCCGCTCTCAGAAAATCCGATATCGGTGTCGCTATGGGAAAGATCGGTACCGATGTCTCCAAAGAGGCTTCCGAGCTGATCCTTCTCGATGACAGTTTCCCAACCCTGGTAGACGCGGTAAGGGAAGGCAGGACGATCTATGAAAATCTGAGAAAAACAGTTCTCGCATCGATGACGACAAACGGCGCGGAACTCTTTGTCGTGCTTCTTGGCCTTGCCGCCGTTTCACTGCGGGGATGGGCGATACCGATCCTGGCCATACAGATCCTCGCGATAGATCTTCTCGCCGAGATCATGCCTCTGACATTCCTGACATACGATCCGCCGCCAGAGGACGTGATGATGAGGCCACCACGCAATATCGGTCAGCATATCCTGAACAGGTTCACTTCACTCGAAGTGATATTACTGGGTCTGCTCATCGGAGGATTGTCGTTCGCCAACTACGCCCTTTTCATGTATCGTTCCGGAACGGTCTTCAGCCTCGAACCGGCTGACCCCCTCCTGTACTCCACCGCGACGACCGTCACTTATGTCACAATCGCTTTCTGTCAGTTCGTCAATATCCTTTCCAGAAGAAACGACAGGAATTCGATTTTTCACAGGGGGTTTTTCTCCAATCGCATCCTGCACTTGTCAATAACAGGTTCTATCGTACTGGTCCTCAGCGCGATCTACCTGCCGTTCATAAGCAGGTTCCTCAATTTTACCCCTATCGGAGTAGTCGACTGGTTATATGTACTGGGCGCTGCAGGCGTGTATCTTGTGGCATTCGAGATCCTGAAAATATTTAAAAGGGCCCGCACCGCGAGCCCTGTAAATGTCTGATGATTCAAATATGTTTAATCGTCGAGACTGCCAGAAGCCTCCGGTCTCGTCCCTACATCTCCCGCCACGAAAGCACGAGGCATGGCATCGCACTGCCCAGAGCCTGCGATAGAGCTTCACTGCTGTACAGCACCGCGGCGTTACCAGAACTGAAGTTGAAGTCCGATGTTCCGCGCACGACCATACTCCCGAGTACCCAGGGCGATCCTGTAAAATGCACATCGCCCTCGACATAGATCAGGCCCTTGTAGACAAAGCTGCCAGCTGCCTGAAGGTCACCTCTAACGTAAAGCAGCCCTTCACCTGTGAGATTACTCGTTACCTTTGCGTCACCATTTATATATGTGATCCCGTTGAGCGGATCGACGATCGATGTATTGTCCGCGTTGGCAAGCAGCTTGTTAACTTCAGCCACCGTAAGTCCCAGGGTTTCATTCAGGCTGTAGAACGGGTTCGTCGCGGCGTCATCGATCGGTATCGGATTACCGAGGATGTCAGCGCTTCCCTGTGTTTTTACATCATCACCAGTACTCGTCACGCCGGGCAGGTTTCCACTTGCCAGGTGAAAGGGTACGCAGGCATTGGGCTGAGTATAGACAGGCGTTGTCATGTCGTGGTTATACCCGCAGAAGGCGCAGTTACCGGTAAGTTTTACTGCCTTGTCAACGTAGAGCGCTCCGAGAGTCCTGACAATCATGGTCTGTTTGACGACCTCGGCCTGGATTATGCGCCTGCCATTGGCAGAATTGCCTGTAACGGTGACTATCTCCACTGGAAATCCCGAAGTGAAGTTCTCAGGTGGTATCATCATCGGATTGTATCGTACGATCTCGTTCGCGTCACGCGCTCCGTCCCCGTCCCGGTCCTCCCATTTGTGTTCGATCGACAGCACCCCATCGGTGCCACTGATCTCGCTGTAATCCATATACTGGAGGGCAGGATCCTGTATAGTCCCGGTGTTGACGGTCGATCCCGCGCTGGCCGGAGCTGCGTCAGGCCTGGTCAGGTAGATCTTTGTCTCCCAGTTTGGATCTAACGGCTCGCTGTCAGCTATTGTTACATTACCGGTCCATCCCCCGATTGTAACATTGGTAGGATTGGGCAGGGATAGTCTGTGGATCGCCTCGTTAAGACCAGCTTCCGCCACAAACAGCGACTGTGTTGTAACCCGCTGGTTGCCGGCTATCTTGAGGTCCATCGAGGACACCATCGCCATCGTCGCACCGATCACCGACACGGCGAAAAGGATGATAAGGGTGACCACAAGAATGTTGCCCTTTTCGTTCCGGATTTCATTGATAATCGAGTATTTCATATCATTCTTCCCCTTGTCTGACGACACCTAAAGTTCCCTGCCGAAATAGGCGACAAGCTTACCCTGTGTAGCGGATGATCTCGTTCCAACTACAATATCTGGACGACTGTCCTTGTTGAAATCAGCGACATCGATCGAAATGATCTCGCCCAGATCGGTCGTGTTGATCTTGAATCCATTTTCAGGAAGCGTTCCATACGATGGCAGAATGTATATATCGCCCGTATAGAGGGAAGAGCTCCTGGTCCCATACGTAATATCGGGAAATACGTCGTTGTTCACGTAGAGAAGACCCATACTGAGAGGTTCTCCCATGGCATCGACCCAGTCAGTCGGAAAGTTGGGCGTCTCCTTAGGGCCAAAAACGAACCCGGTCGTATCCGGCTCCCCGAATACACCACCATCGTTGTTCCACAACATGATGAATCCGAAATTCGGTCCCATACTCATCGATGCGACTATGTCGGGATCTCCCGAATCATCCTCCTGCATATCGGCTATCATGATATCATTCACTGCTCCCCAGGAATTGTACCTGGAATGCCAGGTGAAGGTAGCGCTCGCAATACCGTCGTTCGTGTAGACATCGATGAACCCGGTATACGGCGTTATATGGGTACCGACTATCACATCCTGGTCTCCGTCACCGTCGATATCTCCGGCTCCGACAGCCCAGACCGCGCCAAGCACAAATATATCTTCAGGTCCTGCGTGTGTCACATAATCTCCAGCCGTGAAATTACCGGCGCCGGACCCTTCCATTATCTCGAATGCTCCAGTGGTACCGATCGATGTTCTCAGCCCGACGAGGATATCGATATCACCGTCGTTATTAAAGTCCGCAAGTTTGCTGTCCATCACCTCGTTCATCCCAGTCGTGAAATACGATTTGCTTGGAGAGGTGCTGAGGATGCCTTCGGCCTCCGTGTACCAGAGCTGGAGATTTCTCTCCGTAGATATCTCAAGGCCGCTCAATATATCCACGGTCCCGTCACCGGAAAAATCGTAACGGCTCATCGTGTTAATATTGTACCCGGCGTCCCGCCTGTAAACGGGTTCGGAGTTGAACAACTCGTGTACCGGGGTCTGTGAGGTCTCCCAGTTATTATGGAAGACAAGCATATTCCCTATTCCTGTCGCGAGAGCCGTACCTAGAACAATATCGGTATCGTACTTGTCGTCCTCGTTAAGGTTTCCTGTCGACACGGAAAGTACCCTGTCCGTGTTCGAAATATGTATCTCTACAAAGTCGAGTTTTTCCTCCAGGACATCGCCGAAATCACGGACCACGGTCGTATCGGCTACGATCAGGATATCGGCATAGACATTCACAGTTGTGGATGTATATCCCATGGGATCGCGTTCAGTTATCTTATAAATATCCGGGTCAAGGTTGAATCTGTAATAACCGTCAGCGTTTGTCATCATCGAGTCGCCATTGGATACGATGACTGACACGTTCGGTATCCCGTCTTCCATCGAGTTCCTGACACCGTCTTCGTTGATATCCTTATAGACGTATCCCTCCAGCGTTCCTGTGACATCCCCCGCGAAATCACCAAAGTTGATCGTCACAGTATCGTCCTGATCGACTATAGCTGCCGGGACCGAGTTGGGCGTAGTCGAGGAGAGGCCTGTCGGGTCTGTCTCCACGACGATATAGTTCCCCTGCTGAGCAACGAAAGAATAGTAGCCGACGTCGCTGGAACGGGTGGTCGCACCGTTATCCAGCGATATCGACACACCCTGAATACCGTCCTCGCTGGGACCCTGGGTACCGTCTTTGTCGGTATCCTCGAAAACGACACCGTGGATGATACCGAACGGGGTGGAAGAAATATCTCCAAAGTTCACGACATATGACTGCCCTGATACGAGTGTCACCGATACGAGGTTCGCCGTCGTCGAAGTATATCCCATCGGATCGACTTCCTGGATCGAGTAATCACCGGCAGGCAGCGGTATATAGTAGCGACCATAACTGTCGGTCAATACATTGCGATTCTGTCCGGCGATACGGATCTCGACTTTGGGAATACCAGTCTCCCCCGGATCGATCGATCCGTCGCTGTCTATATCGTGATATACCTGGCCCTGGATCGTCGATGTCGCCCTCGTCATGTTTCTGACATATATCTCCGAAGTCATCGTGACATTGATAAACCCGCCGTTAGTCTCATGCTTCTTGTCATACCTGTTCGATTCACTTATCGAAGTGATTCTGACCTTTCGGATCTTGCCGAGCAGGTTATCCGGCACTGCAGTAATTCCGGTAATCTCAGCCGTACTCAGTTTTCCGCTGTTATCACTATCCCCCCAGAGGATATCATCGGTCGTAATATCGTCGTCGTTATCGTAATAATATTGGAACAACGGCTCCGGTGTGATCCAGGTGGCGGCCAGATTAGGCCCCCTGATTATCGCGAGATCGTTCTCTCTTACTTCGTTTATCCCGCCATTGTTTCCGTAAATATGTTTCTTGAGTACGAAGAGATTGGTATTCGGTCCGTCCTCGGCTGTATCGTCTCCCCTGTCCAGCTTGTTTATGAGCCCGTCGTTAGTGGAATCAAGCGTAAAGGCTATCGTCTCGGCGTCAGAGTCGTAATCTGCGGCCGGCTGGTACAGGGACGTTCCAGAGACCGGAACTGTATTCGGCGAACTGGACCTGCGGTATGCGGTAAGTGGATTCTGTCCGTCGATCACCTCGCCATTATCAATATCAGCGTTGATCACGATCTGGTATGGTCCCGCGTGTGCGATAGGACGCTGGCCCCTGAAATAGTCGGTCTGTGAACCAGCCTGTCTGAGATGCTCGGTGATGTAGTCGAGTGCCACTCTGGTATTCTGCTGGGCCTCTGTGTATTCACCTGTCTGGGCTGCCCCCTTCTGGAAAAGGACAAATACCCCTGCGACGGAAATCAGCACGAACCCAAGCACAAGAATGCTGATCACCATCTCGACGAGCGTAAACCCTGCATCATTTTTGAGTGTTCTGTTCATTTCTCTTTTCCTTCCCGGGGTTAACGTCTCGACGTTAGATATGTGGTAAGCGTCACCGAATTATCCTCGCTTCCCGAAACATAGGTCACTGTAACTATGACCTGTTTCATGTCGGCAAGTGGCGAGTCATCGGTCACGCTCCATACTCTGCTAAAAATAGTCTCTATGGGATTGTCAGGATCCGTATGGTTGCCTGCAGTGAGATCGGCGTTGCCGTACGGAGTCCCCATCAGTTCCTCTACCTTCTGCTGGGCGAGATTCGTAGCCGTAGTCAGGTTTCTCGATCTGGAGGTCGCACGGTTGGAATCTGGAAGGGTCTTCAATGCGGCAGTGATACCGATCGCGAAGATCATCATGGCGATAATGATCTCTATAAGCCCTACACCCTTGTTGGATAGTCGTATTTCTTTTTCAGCATTCCACATGTCATATTTCCTTTTCAATCTATCGTTATGTTTCCTGTTCCACCGAAGATCACGACATCTTTTATCTTGTTATGCACGTTTCTGAGTGTTATCGAACCGCTTTCGCGCGTATTTCCCTTGCCCCCGAAGGTCAGTACAGTGCCTGAAAACGTGTGCCCGGCGATTCTGACATCGGGAGACATCTCATGGATCGCGCTCAAATACTCATCGCTGCCGCGACTGCCACTCCCGTCTTCGTCCTCGAAATATGAATATGTCTGTGTATCAGGATCGAATTCGAATACGACGTCGATGTTCTTCATGACCGCAGTAGATCGCGCAGTTCGGAGTGCCGTGGCCAGCTCCTGTGTATCTCCGTTAAGCCTCCAGTTAGCCATGAACTTGTTGTATCCTGGAAGAGTAAGTATCGCCAACAGTCCAATGATCGATATGACGATCATCAGTTCTGTGAGGGTGAATCCCCTGTTATTTTCTATATTTTTCATCATCTGCACCATCACATGATCGGGTTATCAGATTCTTTCCAGAGGACATATTGGCAAGAAGCGTGCCTCGGGGGAAGGGGACTATGCATGAACTTCCGATTCACCAGGGAGCATGAATACTATCCGGCAGTTCATTCCATTTAATCTTTTATATAACAACAAGTTATATGGTTATTTCCTGTGTGTGATGATAATTTGACACATGACAAAACACATATACCGTAATATATTATATATATGGAAATGTTTTCAGGGTAACCATTCGAAACTATAAAGAGTGTGGCCCGAACCCTCACTGCCACAAATATTGCACAACAATTGCAAATAGTCAGATTAATATGCTGGAAATGCCAGGATCACTGTAGAATCGTGTTGAATCGGCAGGCGAGGAAGAGACGCGCCCTCCAGTCCTGTAAATCCCGAAAAAAGGGGCCGGAAATCGATTCCCGGCCCCCGAATATTATAAAGTCCTGACAGCTCCCTAAAGTCCCGAAAGGGAACTTGACAGCCGAATCTTTCTATTGAGTCGAATCAGGCTTGTCGCAATAAGTCGAATCAGGCATATCATAAGGGACAGTCCTTATGTATCCCGAGGATTCGAAACTGAATCCATCTGTGGTCAAGCCTTTCAATGTCGCGATAGTATCTCCGCAGACTATTCCCGTATCGTATCCCCGGAAGTGGAAAACCATATCGACATCACCGTCGAAGTCAACATCTTGAAGATGACGTTTCAAACCATGTTTGTTGCTGTGAGCCTCACCAGCTTCGGCAGGACCGAAGACCACGGTAGTATGATCTACCATAACAGCATCGAAACAATCCGTCGTGAGGATCGCGACAGGTATCACTCCGTTCATACTCCTGCAATTTATCGGGTTCGTCTCACTGCCCGGTTTTATATCTATCTCCACTTCACAGGATCCCTCTATTGCAAATATTACGGCAGCGTCGAAAGCGACATACATACAGTCGGCCGAATCGGCTCTTGCGACAGGATCTCCGAAATATCCTGTTCCGGTATTCACTACCATAATTGTAAGAACATTCGTACCTTCCACGAACAGGCTGTCACCGATGATCACCAGGTCGTGTACCTTCACGCTGGTGGAATCTGCTCCATCCAGAAGATCGACATGGCCCAGCAGGTGCCCGTTCATAAATATCCCCGCACCATCATCGGCAAGGATCGATAGATGCATGGTAACGTCGCGCCAGTATTCGGGCAGCTCGAAACCAGTCTCGAACCAGGCTGTAGAATAACCGGGCGATAATGTCGTGACGGGCAGGACACCTGGCATAAACAGGGCGATCGAATCGCACGAACATGCCAGCGAATCGTTTCCTCCACCTATAAGTGCTGAATAGCCCAGTCCTACTTCAGAACCATACCTGAGCGTTACGAGTGTGTCCAGTTCACCACACACACCATTACCGCTGTGAAAATAGAGTGTATCGTAGGTGACTTCTCCGTACATCGAATAATCACCCCTGGTGTCGCCCATCCCATTGGGTGAGAGTGCCTCATTATCACAGCCCGTGAGCACGATGACCCCGGCGACCAGTATTAGTAACACGCGAATAGCTCTCCCGGTCCTCATTGTCTGACCTCCATCTATGTTGTCTTTCGGAAGATTTTCCCGGATTCTCACTTTCTATTGTAAAGCATTACAAAGTAATAATCAATGTTTACTATAATGAGTAATCAGAACCAGACACCAGGCCGATATCAAAACAGTTTAAACACATACCTGAGGGAAAACCAGAGCCCGATCCCGATGAAGAGGACTCCGGTCACTCTCCTCGCCCATAGTTCCAGCTGGGTCACTTTCTCAAACGCCTTTCCAAGACGGTTCGCCCCGGACGCTATCACAAAAGCAAAGAAGACCACAGGTAACGCGGTCCCCACACCGTAAAGTGCCGGAAGTAAAAGCCCTGACCCTGTATCCACCGCAAGGGGAAGCAGGCTTCCAAAAAAGAGCGCGGCAGATGTCGGACAGAACGAAAGGGCAAACAGGATGCCGAGCAACCCGGCCCCCCACACCCCCAGTCTTTCAGTTTTTTTTGCCGCAGCCTCGCTCACTCCACCTATCTGGATTCCCCGGCCGATAAGTCCGAGGAGAAACATCCCCGTCAGAATAAGGACCGGCCCCATTATCCTTATCATATATTTCTGGAGCCAGAACGATATCCTCGGGGCGGAAAGTATACTTGCAACGAGAAGGCCCGCGATGACCATGTAAGCCAGCGCCCTTCCCATCGAATAGAGCAGTCCCGAGATCAACACTTTTCGGGGATCATCCACTCTTCTTCCGATATACGACATCGCCGCAATGTTGGCAGCCAGCGGACAGGGGCTGATCGAGGTCAGTATGCCGAACCACACTGCCAGACCGAGTTTTACCGCAAAATCATCCATCACTCGACTCCTGAAAGCTCGGCCAGATATTCCAGCGTCTCGTCCCTTACATAGTCGACGAATACTTCTCTATTTCCCGTATATTCCCACACCTTCTCGAGGTTCTTCCAGTCCACACGCTCGCCGTCACGATAATCGACAAGGATGACCGACTTGGTGGTGAGCTGGTACTCCTCGATGAATTTTTCATTCTCCCCTTCATCCAGATTCAGCGCGTGAAACTCGAGACTACCCGATTCGAGAAGCCTGGAGAAATTCGTCTCGATCGACTCTTTCGTGTATGCCTCTATCTTTTTACATGTAGGACACCGCTTCGTGGTGTAAAAATAGTAAGCGACTACATGATGGCCATCCCGGACATCTCCGGCCTCCATTCCAACTGTCGTCCCGGCCCCATCACTGTCAACAGCCTGATCCCGGGAAAGGCCGCCGAATATCATGAACGCCGCACTGCCCACCACAAAAACCATCAGAACGGTTGTTATTACTTTTCTTGTATCCAATCTATTCTCCCTTGAGATAAATCTTCATCCTGCAATCAGGGTCAATCCCTCAGCATATCCGCAATATCATCCCATGAAAGGACTTTACCGGAAGAGACGATCTTGCCATCGATCACAAGGGCCGGAGTCATCATCACTCCGTAGCCGACTATTTTATTTATGTCCTCCACCTTCTCCAGCTCGATATCTATACCGGCCTCCATTCCGGCCTTCCGTGCGTTATCGAAGAGCTGCTTACATTTTGCGCAACCTGTCCCGAGGACTTCCACCTTTTTCATCATTTCCTCCATCAGAATAACTTTCCATAGATCATTCCGCTCAATGCGGCCATGACAATCACAAGCGACACAAACACGATCGTTTTCCTGGTGCCCAGCACGGATCTTATCACCAGCATGTTTGGCAGCGATAACGCCGGTCCCGCCAGCAGAAGCGCCAGCGCCGGCCCCTTTCCCATTCCCGCGCCGAGCAACCCCTGCAGTATCGGTACTTCGGTAAGGGTGGCAAAATACATGAACGCTCCGGCCACAGACGCGAAGACATTTGACAAAATCGAATTGCCTCCAACCAGGCGCACTATCCAGCCATCAGGTATCAGAGCCTCGTGACCCGGCCTGCCCAGCAGCGCACCCGCGATCAATACTCCCCATAGAAGCAGAGGGAGGATCTGCCTGGCGAACGACCACGTAGACTGAAACCATTCTCCCGTCTCGCCACCATTGATGTTCATTATCACAGAAAGAGATATCACTCCCGCAATAAAGGCAACCTGGGGATTGCCGGGAAGAAATATCGCCAGCATGAGTGGTGGAAGGATGGCTATTGCCGAATAATACCAGCGCAAGTCAAACCACCTGCTGAGGACGAAAGCCAGCAGAAGGGCACCGGCAGAAGTCAGATACCATTTTATCGAATACATAAAGGACCAGAATCCGGAGGAACCACCGGGATGTCCCCAATTGGCAAAAACAAGCACTGCTACCATGAGGCCGAAAAAGACAGCGTTTTTCCAGAGGGGCCTGCCCTCTTCGAGCTCGGGCTCGGCCAACACCGCTTCAGCCTTCTCCATCTCCTCTTTTCTGAAAATGAAATGCATGAGAAGTCCTATGATCACACTGAACAATACTGCCCCGACGGCCCTTGCTATTCCCAACCCGACTCCAAGGATCCTCATCGTCAGGATTATTGCGAGTACATTTATAGCCGGGCCGGAATAGAGAAACGCAGTCGCTGGCCCAAGCCCCGCTCCTCTCCTGTAGATCCCCGCGAACAGGGGTAACACCGTGCAGGAGCAAACAGCCAGGATCGACCCGGACACCGAGGCTACACTATAGGCAAGCACCTTGTTCGCTCCAGCACCGAGATACCTGATCACCGAGGCCTGGCTTATAAAGATCGAGATGGCACCGGCAATAAAGAAAGCCGGCACGAGGCAAAGGATCACATGTTCGCGAGCGTACCACTTCGCCAGGCTGAGCGCCTCCCAGAACGAGTTCTCGAAACGCGCCGAGCCCTTCATGGTTTCTACAGGAAGAAAAAAGAAAGCGGCGAAGACAGCTGACATGATCAGTAGTGGTTTCCAATAATCTTTCCAGAATCTCATTAATATATCTCCATTATCCTGTTTTCAGTACGACTGCGAGAACCAGTCCGGAGTGACAGAGTTTTCCCATCGGCTCCTGTGCCGGGGGATCACCTATTCCAGCAATCCCGCCTGTTCCTTCACATTTGATTCCATCACCGATTCCACGCACGAAAAGAAATTGAGCACGCATGGAACAGACAATCGATAGAATACCTTCGTCCCCTCTTTCTGATCCTTGACGATACCTGCATTCCTCAGGACCGAAAGATGCCTGGACACGGTTGAGATATCAGCCTCTATCATCCCGGCAAGGTCCTGGACGCAATGCGGCTTGGACGAAAGTCTGTCTACTATGAAAAGCCTGCTCGGATGCGCGAGCGCCTTCAGTATCCTGGCCCGTGCCTCATATTGTCTTCTTGTCAGGTCGTCCATTACCCTAACCTCCGTTCGGGAGAGTCTGTTTCGTTCTCCCCCCACTCTGTTTTTGCGGAATCGAGAACATGTAACGCCGCAGCTATTATGTTATTTGGCATTATAGCCAAATAAGCAATTATTGTCAAGGATGAATCGGCAAGTTGATAAGAACCGATCTGACATCTGATAAGGATCCCCTCACCACACAACAGAGTTTTTATTGCTACTGGATGGTCTAATCTTGTAGAATACTGGTTATTGCAGGATAATTATTGTTTGCAACACCTTTCTCTTTGAACTGCGCTGGGCATTTTTGGCAATAGAATGCAAGGAAAGGTCATGAGCGGAGAAATAATTCTCGTACTCTCTATACTTCTTGTAACGATAGTCCTGTTCGTCACCGAAAAACTCCGTGTCGACATTGTAGCTATCCTCGTCATGATCACTCTGGCCTGGTCAAGGCTGATCAGCCCCTCTGAGGCCCTTTCCGGCCTGGCCAGTCGCGCTGTCGTATCGATGGCCGGGGTGATGATCCTCGGATACGGGCTGGACCGGAGCGGGGTCACCAACTGGCTCATAAAACCTATAATCAGGATCGCCGGGTCGAAAGAACGTGGCATCATCAGTGTCATTTCGCTCGCTGTCGGATCTCTTTCTGCTTTCATGCAGAATATCGGAGCGACCGCCCTCTTTATTCCGGCAGTCAAGAAAATATCGGGCAGGTTGAAGATCCCTTCATCCAGGCTGTTCATGCCGATGGGGTTCGCGGCCATTCTCGGCGGCACACTCACGCTTGTGGGCTCCGGGCCGCTGATCATACTTAACGAC
>JAHOYU010000153.1 GCA_019038625.1 Candidatus Latescibacterota bacterium
ATACGATGGCTGCCACATCATCGTCCTTCAAAGCTTTTTTGAATTCTGCCACGATCGACTCATGGCCCATCATCAGGCCGAGCATCGGATCGACCCTGTTCTTCCTGCCGCCTATATAGCCTTGTGCATGGATAACAGCTATCGTCTTCTTGCCCTTCACCCCGAGATCTTCCCGTTTTTCTTCCGCGTAACGACTCTGCCCCACGGTCAGGAGTGTCTCTTCGTCACCCTTCAAAACGTCCTCGATCTCGTCCCAGTACCTGGTACCATCGAGCAGACCCATTTCCACTGCCTTGTAAGGTATCAGCAGAGCCGCCTCCATGGCCTCCGTAATCTTCTCCTCCGAAAGACCACGATCCTCTTCGACCGCCTCACAGAAAACATCCCAGCCCTCGTTGAGAAGCCATTCCTTGTTCTCTCGGGCAGTGGGTGACATATCCTTCCTGGTTATAAGCTCAGCAGCCGACTTGTAATCCTTGATGCGGTGCATGTTCTGGCTGATCCCGAGCTTCTCCAGCGTTCCAAGGAGATGATCTGTGGTGATTGACATTCCCAGAAGATTCATATACCCGGTCGGAGGCATGTAGAGTGAATCACAGGAACAGGCCAGGTAGTAAAGATGCCTGTTCATCGAGTCGGAAAATCCTATGACCTTCTTTCCCGATGCCTGTACTTTCTTTATCGCCCCACGCATTTCTTCAAACATCGCTCTTCCCGCACCGTTCGATGCGGACATCTTGAGAACGACACCCTCGATCCTGTCATCAACTGTGACTTTCTCCAGATTAGTAAGTATCCTCTGCAGAGTCTCCGGCTTTCCACCGACTATCTCCGACATCACACCACCGGGAGGACTGTATTCATCCACCGAACCATAGATGTCGATGACTAACCATGAGCCATCCTTGATCTCGGATTTTTGTGATGATTTCGAGGCTGCCATGCCGATTACGATCAGAACGATGACCAGCAAGGCCAGCAACGACGCGAAAAAAGATCTGAGAAATGATTTCAAGAAGCACCTCCGTTTCAAGATTGGATCTGCTGATTCCAGTAATCGATTATTTCAGTTGAAGGGTAAGCCATGAAAGGATAATAAAGACTTCGTAGTCAGAGACCCGCCCCACATGACACTCTTAAACCGATAAGGCCGGAAAATCCATACTTTTTTTCTGCTCCAGCTCCGTCAGCACGGGCAGGGCCACTCATAAATTACGTTTTCCAGCGCACTTTGTTTCCACCTCCGATTCTTCTTTCATTGCCTCACGCATCGATCTTTATTAAGATTCCCGCAAAAGGGGAAAGGACCATGGTGAAAATAAACGATCATCTTGATATTCCATCCAGTGAGATAAATTTTGAATTCACGACCAGTCAGGGACCTGGCGGACAGAATGTCAATAAAGTGGAGACCCGAGCTACACTCTGCTTCGACCTAGAGACTTCATCTGCGCTGAACGACAGACAGAAGGCTATTATACGGGGCAGACTGCCGGGAAGAATAAATCGCAAAGGCATCTTGCGAGTATCGTCGCAGAAGTACAGGACCAGGGAAGCGAATAAAAAGGCTGCACTGGACAGATTCGCCGAACTTCTCCGGGATGTACTCCGACCCATTCGGCCAAGAAAAAAAACCAAAGTGCCTTTTCGTACCAAAAAAGCCCGGCTGGAAAATAAAAAACGAAGAAGCAGACTCAAGGCGGGCAGGAAACGTCAGGAGGCAGAGGGTGATTGACACCCCCCGCCCCCGACCTGTCTATCCGTTCGATGCGGTGGGCAGCGTTATCGGGCTGACCCTGCTGGCCAGATCACGGTCTATCATCAGAAGGCCCTGACCCGAATCTCCGGCCATTTCCAGCATCCTGACATTTTTTTCCGCCGTATCTTCCTCTTCCACCTGTTCGTCGACAAAGTACTGCAGCATCGTTCTGGACGCGTAGTCCTTCTCCTTCATCGACAACGTCATCAGTTCGTTGATCTTTCCGGTGATGAACTGTTCATGCTTCAGAGCAGCCCTGAAAGCATCAAGAGGCGATTTCCAGGTCATCTGCGGTTTCTTGATAGCGGCCAGTTTGACACTACCGCCTCGCTCCAGCAGATGATCGAAGAACTTCATTGTGTGGAGTTGTTCTTCGAGAGCCTGGATACGCATCCAGTGCCCCATCCCGTCGAATCCCTTGCCGTGGAGGTAGGCCGCCATGGACAGGTACAGATAGCTCGAGAAGATCTCGTGCATGATCTGTTCGTTCATCTTGTCCTGAATACTTTTCTTTACCATCGGGAAGCTACTCCTTTTTCCAAAGGCCATGAACGTTGCAATATTCGCGGGCTGACACATCGGTGGCATCCGTCTGGAAAACCGCCTCGGGTGCGTCACCAGGATTCAGGAAAGTCCTGTAAGCCTTCCCTCCCGCTACAAGCTGGATCCACTCGATCCAGTGCTGGTCTTCCATCGGATGCAGCGTACTTCCCACTACGACCTTATATCCGCCGTCTACTTTTTCGACTACAGGAACATGTTTCTCGGTCGAAGCATCGGCAGTCTTCTCTTCCATCAACTTCATCTCCTGGCCACAACAGATAAGTCTGCCCGCTCCGCCATGAAGTATCTCGACGATGTTTCCACACATCTCACATTTGTAAATCTCAAGTTTCTTCGCCATCTCATCTTCCTCCTTGGTTATTACCAGTTTTCTCCCAGCAATTCGAAATGAGCTTTCGGATGGGCACAGGCCGCACACATATCTGGAGCCTCATTACCCTCATGCAGATAGCCACAGTTCTGGCAGCGCCAGATAACGACATCATCCCTCTTGAATACCCGCCCCGCGTTTATATTATTAAGCAGCGCCTCATACCTTTTTTCATGCTGTTTTTCAGCCACAGCGATCGCTTCAAAGATATCAGCGATCTCCTTGAAGCCCTCTTCCCTGGCGATCTTCGCGAAACCGGGATACATCTCTGTCCATTCGAAGTTCTCTCCTCCTGCAGACTCCTTGAGATTCTCTTCGGTGGTCCCTATCATTCCAGCGGGAAATCCAGCCGTTATCTCCAATTCGCCGCCTTCGAGAAGTTTGAACAATCTCTTGGCATGTTCTTTCTCCTGGTCGGCAGTCTCCTTGAAGATATTGGAAATCTGCACATACCCTTCCTTTTTCGCCTTGCTGGCAAAGTACGTGTACCTGTTCCTTGCCTGTGACTCTCCCGCAAAAGCCTTAAGTATGTTCTTTTCAGTCTCTGTTCCTTTGATCGACATTCCCTGCCTCCTTTTCAACCAATCATCCTTCGCCGTTTCCGGCATCCTGTCTACTACCTTTATCGTCATCGTTACCGGTCATCCCGGTCACCTTATAACCCAGCGATTCGACTTCACCAGTGAGAACGGCTGGCTCGGGCAAGTCTCCGCCCACTACGGCCCTTCCCTTTTTAAGATCTATGTTTACATAATTTATGCCCTTAATATCACCAAGCACTCTCTGAACACTATCACGGCAATGAGTACAATTCATACCTTCAATTTCCATGACGAGCCTTCCCTCTTCCTCACGCCCGTGTTGACTGCCGGCGGCAGGCCTGATGAAGCTGGCCGCTATAATTACAAACAGTATGACCGCGCTGGTAATCATCAGCCAGTCGGGCATCATCAGCGGCATGACAGTGGAGGGTGCAGTCGAAGCGGAATGATATATCGCATCCAGCAACAAACCGCTCCCTATCGCCGAGACTGCGACCGTCGCCAGATATATGAAGGCTGTCTTCTTTCCCATCACTCTTCCGACGGTCAAGAGGGTAGCAAGGTTAGTAGCTGGACCAGTCATGAGAAAAACAAGTGCCGCGCCCGGAGAGACACCTTTTGTTATGAGTGCCGCCGCGATCGGCACGGAAGCCGTCGCGCAAACATAAACAGGCACACCGAGCACTACCATCACGAGCATCGCGATGATCCCTCCGCCGAGAAACTGCGCGAAATAATCGTCAGGAATTACCGCCCCGATGATTCCCGAAAGCAGAATACCAAATACAAGGGCCTTGTTGATATCAGCGGGGAGTGTGCGAAACCCGTATTTGAAGATCTCCCTGATACCACCTCGTTTTTCCTCGTTCGGCACACACTTGTCATCACAATCGCTGTCACCGATGCTGTCGCTGGACGAACAGGATCCCTCCTGGCATTTGATCTCTTTCCCGTCAGAGCTTTCCACATTTTTCAGTGCCTCATCTTCATCTCCATCCAGTATCGATACGGCCACCCCACCTATGATCCCGCTTATGAAAGCGACAAGAGGCCTGAAGACTGCGTATACCGGGCCTAAAAGGCTCAGTGTCACAAATATGCTGTCCACTCCTGTCTGCGGCGTCGATATGAGAAAGGATGTCGTCGCCCCTTTTCCCGCTCCATGCTTCCTCAGAGAAGCCGCGACGGGAATGACCCCGCACGAACAGAGCGGAAGAGGCACCCCGAACAATGATGCCTTGAATACCTGACCGAAGCCCCTGCCACCAAGATGTTTTTCAACCATCCTCTGCCGGATCAGAACGGAAAGGACTCCTGCCACTAAAAACCCAAAAACAAGGTAAGGTGACATCTCCTTGATCGTACCCAGCATATCTATCAATATCTGTGTCAAGACACGCATTTTTCCTCAACTCCTTCAGGGGCGGACTTTCCGGCGGGCCTGTAGACCCGTCCTTTTTCATCCAGATCCAGGCCCAGAGTGGAAACAAGGTCCATCCGGTCCTCATCCCTCCTGATCCCCAGACGAGTCATCGCGAAGTCGTACCTTACCGGATCGTTCCGATCCAACCTTCTGAAACCAGCTGTCACTTCCCTTGCCGTCCTGATGTCGTTCGGCTTTCTCCCGGTAAACCCTAGAAAAGCCGCGATCCGGTGCATATGAACATCGAGAGGAATCAGAAGCTTCGAGGAGGAAACAGATCTCCATCCACCGGGATCTACCCGATCCTCCCTGACCATCCATCTTAAAAACAGATTCAACCTCTTGCAGGCACTTCCTTTTCCCGGGTCCGGGATCAAACGATTTCCACTCCCCGCTCCTGCAGCAGAGATCTTTTCCACCAGTACGGAAAGGGCCGGCATGACATCTTCATCACCAGTGCTCATCCCCGATATAAACGCGTTTTCAATCGTCCGATACTCTCTCATCACGCTGCTTATTCCTGTCAAAAGGCCAGTCAATTCATCCACACCAGCCCACCGGTGCCTGAATCCTGCCCAGATTTCGTACATATCTTTCCGGTCGATCGTCTCCAGGAATCCTGCGGGAGAATCACCCATCACATCAAGCACCCTGGCAACACTTGCCATTATCTGTCTGACTCCACCGAATGCCAGCGCGGACGATACAAGTCCCGCAACCTCCCTGTCACGCACATCGTCATACCTGTAAAGAAAAAGAAGTGGATCCGGGTCGACGAATCTCCGGTGATCATACCGGCGATAAAGCTGTTCAAGTACCGACCTCAATCGGACTTCATCTCTCCACATCTTCTTCCTCCCTGCAGTCAGGACATACTCCCAGCAATTCGACACTTACCGATTGCAGCATGAATCCACTGTCAGCCAGAGTCTCGCGACAGACTTCGCAATATCTCGGATCGTCCGGAAGATCGGTCACCCTGCCGCACCTTACGCATGTAATGTGCATATGGTCACTCTTATCTCCATCGAAACGCATCTGCTTGCCTGCAATACTGATCTTCCGGACCTCGCCTGTCCGCGCAAGCAGATCCAGATTTCTGTAAACAGTACCCAGGCTGATCCGGGGAAGCCTCTTTCTCACTGACTCGTAGACCTCGTCAGCAGTTGGATGGCTCCTGCTTTTCCTGATATCATCCAGGATAATCCTTCTCTGCCTGGTCATCCTTTTTCCCGTATTCATATTATCATCCTCCGCTTATTATCGATAATAATTATTATTACCGTATATATGGGATATGTCAAGAGCTAAAACAGGAAATATTTTATTTTTTGGATAATCGCGTCAGGATAGACACCAGGTTCCCACTCAGGGCTTCTGTTCTACTGGTGTTCAGGCCTTTTCAGGCTCTTCCACGGTCTCTGCTTTCTCCTCGTCATCTTCCGGATAGAGCTTCTCCAGACATTCATCACAGATACTGTGGCTGAATTCAGCGCCTGAGTTGCTTTCTATATAGCTTTCCATCTTCTCCCAGCTCTCATCATCACCTCTGATCTTGTGGCAATGGGCACAGATGGGAATGATTCCCTGGAGGCTTTTGACATGAGCGAGCGCTTCCTGAAGTTGATCCACCTTGCTGTTCAATTCAGACTGAAGCCCCAGTATCCTCTCCCCGGCCTGCACTCTGGCCAGAAGCTCATCCTTTTCAAACGGTTTTATTATATAATCGTCGGCGCCTGATTCAAGCCCGGAGACGATATCTTCCTTGTTCCCCCTGGCGGTGAGAAGTATAAGGTACAATGAGAGGGATCGCCCCTCGGCTCTCAGCCTGCGACAGACTTCGATGCCATCGAGTTCAGGCATCATCCAATCTAATAGAACCAGTTTCGGTGGATTCTCACCCTGCAGCACATCGAGTGCGGCTTTCCCGTCAGCCGTGACCGTCACTTCGTAACCATTCGAGACAAGTATTTTTTCAAGTATCTTACGTGAGGTCAAATCATCTTCGGCTATCAGGATTCTCATCGTAACTTTCCCTCCATCAGCTATTGCACAGATTCTGGACGCAATCGCGGCCACGATCTTTTGGGTCGCCCATCTTTTCGTCTGAAGAACTATATTTCTGAAGGATTATCTTTCTCTCCGATAACTTGCACCGAGCTTCGGGCCGGCCCGAAATACTCCAGTACATTTCGGATATCATCTACAGTATATGGCTTTTGGAGGACACCTGAAAAATATCTGCTGAAGCGTTCATCATCGGTTATCAATCCCGTATTGCCGCTCGATATCAGGATCGTCGCATCGGCATTTATCTCCCTGATCATAGTCGCTGCTTCGAACCCGCTCATCCCGCTCCTGATGTTCCAGTCGAGGATGACTACATCGAATGTTCTTCCTGCCACAAATTCATCCCTGTACCTCACCACAGCTTCCTGCCCCTCTTCCGTGGCCTCATATTCATGACCCAGAGCCCTGAACATCCTCCCTGCCACGTCCCTGATCATCTCCTCATCATCCATAAGAAGAATACGGAGCGAAGGCATCTTTCCATTTGAATGTCTATCCTGCATCCGACCCACCTCCGGATCCTGAAAAGGTAACCGGCCACGGGAAATCCCTGATGTGACAGACGAGATAATATATTTAATAGTTATTCCCCTTACCGATTCCCATTATCCTTCAACCCTTAAGCGCTGTCCAGAAATAATTTCCTGACTATCTCCCCTGCAACAAATCCGTGCTCCACCCGTAAATTGAAGCCTGTCAATCGGATGAGATTTTTCTGGTAAATGCTGTTGACACTCCCATGAAAACCACTATATATTGGGTCCTGCTGCAGGCACCTACTCCAGATATTGTTAGGTCTGAGATGGTCCGGGATTGCCGGAAAGCTTCTGCAGCGGCCAGATATGAAAGGAAAATCAAGATGAAGACCTCTACAGACCGGCCAGTCGAGACAATGACCGGAACACGAGATAAGGCCGGGATGGTTCAGCAGAATCTGCTTACTGCATTCACTCATATAAGAAAAAGAGACGGCCGAATCGTACCGTTCGACATGGACAAGATCCGCAGAGCTGTGCTAAAAGCCGGCCGAGCAACCGGCGAATTCTCTGAAGATATGGCCGGAACGCTTTCGGTCCGCATATTGAGCATCGCCCATGCTGTCCATGGCAGCAGAGGGCCTTCGGTAGAACAGGTACAGGACATAGTGGAAGAGGTCCTCCTTGCTTCCCCGTTCAAGAAGACCGCCAAGGCCTATATCCTCTATCGTGACCAGCACGCCAGGATACGCGAGATGGTCAAGAAGGCTGACCTTGACCTGATTGACAATTACCTCGAAAAACTGGACTGGAAGGTGAAGGAAAACAGTAATATGGCCTACTCTCTTCAGGGCCTTAATAACTACATCTCGAGCGAAGTGAGCAAGACCTACTGGCTGAACAAGATCTATACTGCCGAGGTCCGGGAGGCACACAGCTCTGGAGCCCTTCACATTCACGACCTCGGATTGCTGTCGGTATACTGCGTCGGATGGGATCTCCAGGATCTGCTCAGAAGCGGGTTCCAGGGGGCGGCAGGTAAGGCTGAAAGTCTTCCCGCAAAGCATTTCAGAACGGCCCTTGGCCAGATCGTGAACTTTTTCTATACCCTTCAGGGAGAGGCTGCGGGCGCGCAGGCATTTTCTAATTTTGACACTCTCCTCGCACCGTTTATCCGTTATGACGGCCTCGATTACAAGCAGGTCAAACAGGCGCTTCAGGAATTCGTATTCAACGTAAACGTGCCGACCCGGGTCGGGTTCCAGACACCGTTCACCAATCTCACCATGGATCTTCAACCACCTTCTACCCTGGCGAACGATGCCGTGATAATCGGGGGGAAGAATCAGAATGAGACATACGGTGAGTTCGGCGAAGAGATGTTGATGCTGAACAGGGCGTTCCTTGAGATCCTCTCGGCCGGAGACGCAAAAGGAAGGGTCTTCACATTCCCTATTCCCACTTACAACATATCGTCCGATTTCGACTGGGACGCTCCGGGGCTCGAGAGACTCTGGGAAGTGACGGCAAAATACGGCATCCCTTATTTCGCTAATTTCGTTGGCTCGAGCATGTCCCCGGAAGACGCAAGATCGATGTGCTGTCGACTCAGACTCGATCTTCGTTCGCTTGAAAAGAGGGGCGGCGGACTGTTCGGCGCGAATCCCCTTACAGGATCCATCGGAGTGGTGACGATAAACATGCCCCGCCTCGGGCATCTGGCAGAGAACGAAGAAGATTTCATGAGAAGGCTCGATCACCTCATGGAGATTTCCAGGACAAGCCTCGAAACGAAGCGAAAGGTTCTCGAGGGGTTTACAGAGAAGAACCTTTACCCCTATACCAAATTCTATCTCAGAAACATGAGGGAACATCACAACTGCTACTGGTTCAATCATTTCTCGACGATCGGACTGGTCGGTCTGAACGAGGCCTGTATCAATTTTATGGGAGACAACATCGGCTCCTCCGAAGGTCTGGCCTTCGCTTCCAGAGTCCTCGATTTCATGAGAGAGAAACTCGTACAGTTCCAGGAAGAGACAGAAAACTTCTACAATCTCGAAGCCACTCCAGCAGAGGGAACCTCTTACAGGCTGGCAAGGATCGACCTGGACAAGTACCCTGACATCCGATGCTTCGACAAGAACAGTAGCCTCGGAAACTCATTACCATTCTACACGAATTCAAGTCAGCTGCCGGTCGATTATACTGATGACGTCTTCCACGTACTCGACCTGCAGGACGATCTCCAGAAAAAGTATACCGGAGGCACGGTCCTGCATATCTTTCTCGGCGAGGCGATCGCCGACCCGAAGGCAGTCGGAGAATTCGTAAAGAAAGTCTGCCAAAATTACAGCCTGCCGTACTTCACAATTTCTCCGACCTTCTCCGTATGCCCCAGCCACGGGTATCTGAAGGGAGAACAGGCGGTCTGTCCGGATTGTTCAGCCGAGACAGAGGTCTATTCGCGGATAGTCGGATACCTTAGACCTGTAAGGCAGTGGAACGAGGGAAAATTGTCAGAATTCCACAAGAGAAACACCTACACTATCGGGAAGTGATAATGCTGATCGGAGGATTTCAGAAATTCACTCTCAGCGATTTCCCTGGAAGAAGCGCGGCGATAGTCTTCACCAGAGGTTGCAATTTTCAATGTCCCTGGTGCCACAATCATGAACTCATCGATCCTTGTGTCCACGATCTTCCCGGAGAAAGTTCCCCGCCGGACAGTCTCTCCATAATCCGTTTTCTGGAGAAACGCGCAGGCTTGCTCGACGGAGTCGTCATCACCGGCGGAGAGCCGACCATACAGAAGGGCCTGCAGGACTTCATCCATAGAGTCAGAACGTTAGGGTACATGGTCAAACTGGATACTAACGGCAGTCAGCCTGAAGTCCTGGCCGACCTTATTGATAAGGGAATAGTCGATTATTTCGCCATGGACATCAAGGCTCCTTTTTATAAGTACGGCATACTCGCGGGAAAACAGGTAGACCTCGACTCTATCAGGCGAAGCATAGAGTTATTGGCTTGTTCAGGAGTACCGCATGAATTTCGGACGACTCACGTGCCGGACCTTCTCTCCGAATCCGACATCCTCGACTTGTCTTCTCTCGTCCCTCCCGGCTCGAGGTGGACGGTCCAGAAATACCGTGAACACCCGGAAAAAACCGGAGAACCCCACATCACATCGACACCCGAATCACAAAACCCAGAGCTTTTTCTCCATTTTTCACTGTAATTTTCCAATTGCCTGACCGATAGTGTTACTACAATGGAGATTCTGGAGAAATCGGATATATCTACAACCTGAGCGGTCTATCCGGGCTTACAGCGAAAACGACAGATCAGATGGAAAGCAGGGACCAGAGATGAAGAAGGGCGCGCTGTTCGAGAAGTGGGGCATTTTCAGAAAAGGGATGAAGTCCTGCGACATCCAGGAAAGTTTCGCAAACCACCTGGAGTATTCCCTCTCCAAGGACCAATACACGGCAACGCTGCGAGACTTGTATTTCTCTCTCGCTCTCGCGGTACGCGACAGGATGATCGAACAATGGATCAAAACACAGCAGCTCTATTACGACAACGATGTCAAGCGGGTCTACTATCTTTCCGCTGAATTCCTGATGGGCCGTGCACTCACGAATAACATGATCAATCTCGATCTTTATGCCGAAGTCAGAAAGGCAATGTTAGAGTTGGGACTCGATTTCGAAGAACTCTCCGAGCAGGAACCTGACGCCGGGCTGGGCAATGGAGGTCTCGGCAGACTCGCTGCCTGTTTTCTCGATTCGATGGCCGCCCATGAAATACCAGCCTATGGTTATGGTATCAGATACGAATTCGGGATCTTTGAACAGGTAATCAGGGATCTGGGGCAACACGAGCTGCCCGACACCTGGCTCAGTCACGGTGATCCGTGGGAGATCGAGAGGCCGGAATACAGTTTCACAGTGAAGTTCTACGGGAGAACAGTCGACACGAAGTGGCCAGATGGCACTCCGAAAGTCGACTGGATCGACACATCCGATGTGCTGGGGATCCCATACGATACACCGATATGCGGCTACGATAACTTCACCGTCAACACGATGCGCCTCTGGTCATCCAGGGCCACCAGGGAATTCGACCTGGGCTACTTCCAGCATGGAGATTACCTGAAGGCCGTCGAGGAAAAGAATATCTCCGAGAACATCTCGAAAGTCCTCTACCCCAACGACAGCAATTACAAGGGACAGGAGCTCAGGCTGAAACAGCAGTACTTCTTCGTCTCATGCTCTATCAGGGATATCATAAGGCGATATCTCGTGACCCACCTGAATTTTGACCGCTTCGTCGATAAAGTCGCGATTCAGATGAACGACACTCATCCTTCGCTCGTCGTTGCCGAACTTATGCGGGTACTGATGGATGAACAGAAACTCGAATGGAAAGATGCCTGGAAGATCACCAGATCAGCATGTTCATACACGAATCACACTCTTCTCTCGGAAGCTCTTGAAGAATGGCCGCTCGATATGTTCGGCACCCTGCTCCCGCGGCACCTTCAGATAATCTACGAGATAAACTCACGGTTCCTTGTGGAAGTCTCCGCAAAGTATCCCGGCGACCATGGCAGGCTTTCGAGAATGTCGATCATCAACGAGACCGGCGACAAAAAAATTCGGATGGCAAACCTTGCCCTGGTCGGCTCCCACACGGTCAACGGAGTTGCGGCCCTTCACACAGAACTTCTAAAGAAAAACCTGTTTCGTGATTTCGATGAGATGTTCCCAGGCAAGATCACTAACAAGACAAACGGGATCACACCCAGAAGATGGCTCCTTTCGGCCAATCCCGGACTGTCTTCGATCATTACCGAACAGATAGGCAAGGGCTGGATCAAGGACCTCGAGCAGCTGCGCAGGATCGAGCATCTCGCGGACGATTCGGGGTTCAGAAGGGATTTCGATGCGGTCAAACATACGAACAAGAAAAGGCTGACCGACATAACAGACGACCTGACAGGATATGCGATCGATCCGGCTTCGATCTTCGATATCCAGATCAAAAGGATCCACGAGTACAAACGCCAGCTTCTCAATGTGCTGCACATCATCTACACGTGGCTGCGTTTGAAGAACGACAGTTCGCTCGATCTTCATCCACGCACTTTCATCTTCGGCGGTAAGGCCGCGCCGGATTATTTCATCGCGAAGATGATCATAAAGTTGATATGTCACGCGGGCGAGATAATGAACGGGGACAGGAAGACTCGTGACAGGCTCAAAGTGGTTTTTCTGCCAAACTACAGGGTGACTCTCGCGGAGCAGATGATACCGGCCGCTGACCTTTCGGAGCAGATCTCGACAGCCGGGTTCGAAGCATCAGGTACCGGCAATATGAAACTCTCTCTCAACGGGGCTCTCACGATCGGCACACTGGACGGAGCCAATATCGAAATAATGGAAGCTGTGGGAAAGGAAAACTTCTTCATCTTCGGTCATACTGCCGATGAAGTGAAGGATATCACTCCCACATACGACGCGAGGAAATACTATGAAAGCGATCCTCTTCTGAAAGAGACAATAGATCTTATTTACAACGGCACCTTTTCTCCGGATGATCCGACGCTGTTCCATCCACTGATGGACCACCTCCTCGATCACGACCGCTTTCTGGTCCTCGCCGATTTCGAATCATATGTGCGATGCCAGGAAGAAGTCGGAAGAATCTATGCTGACAGGGATGAATGGATACGAAGGGCCATCCTGAACGTTGCCCGAATGGGTAGATTTTCTTCGGACCGCACTATCCTCGAGTACAACAGAGATATCTGGAAGGCAGATACATTGACCATTCCATATGGAGAGCCGGGAGAGAGGAAAAAACATCAGGTAGGTCCAAATAGCGACTGCTGAATCAAAGTCAGCCGACCGACAATAACGATTCAATTCTCCTTCTTCATCGACAGCGATATCCGTTTTCTTTCAAGGTCCACTTCGAGGACCCTGACTTCCACCTGTTGATTGACTTTTACGATCTCGGCCGGGTCGCGCACAAACCTGTCGGCGAGCTGACTGATATGTACGAGCCCGTCCTGGTGCACACCTATATCCACAAAAGCTCCGAAAGCTGTGACATTCGTGACGATTCCCGGCAGCACCATACCAGCACGGACATCCTCTATCTTCTCTACATCTTTTGAAAAACTGAAGATCTCGAATCTGTCCCTCGGATCCCTTCCCGGCCTGGCCAGCTCGGACATGATATCGTGGAGTGTCGGCATCCCGGCACGCTCCGTGACATAGTCTTTCAGATTAACGGAATCTCTCAGTTCCTGATCTTTCATCAGCTCTTTTACGGTGCACTTATTGTCCGCAGAGATACGGTCTACAACTCTGTAGCTCTCGGGATGAACAGCGCTCGCGTCCAGGGGATTGGCTCCCCCCGATATCCGAAGGAACCCGGCCGACTGCTCAAAAGCTTTCGGTCCAAGCTTGGATACTTTCAGCAGTTCGTTCCTGTCACTGAAAGGGCCGTGACTGTCGCGATAATCCACGATCCTTGACGAAAGTGCCGGCCCTATCCCCGAGACATAAGACAGAAGCTGCCTGCTGGCCGTGTTCAGGTTGACACCAACGCTGTTTACACAACTCATCACTACATCGTCCAGGCTGTTTTTCAGGTGGGACTGATCGACATCATGCTGGTACTGCCCTACACCGATCGATTTCGGATCGATCTTGACCAGTTCCGCAAGGGGATCCATCAATCTCCTGCCGATGGAGACCGACCCTCTGACGGTTACATCTTTGTCCGGAAATTCCTCGCGGGCAACCGCAGACGCTGAATATATAGATGCTCCCGACTCACTGACCAGCAGGATATCCACTGACGACGAGAGTTCGACACCTCGCATGAAACTTTCTGTCTCCCTGCTGGCAGTTCCATTTCCTATTGCAATCACTTCAATATCGTATTTTCTGCAAAGATCTTTCACCTTCTCCGACGCCTCCGCAGCCTTCCCGCTACCTGAATGCGGATAGATCGTATCGTGGTAAAGAAGCATCGCCTGCTCGTCCAGCACTGCAAGCTTACAACCCGTCCTGAAACCGGGATCGACCGCCAGGACTCTCTTCTCTCCGAGAGGAGGAGCAAGAAGAAGTTCCCTGAGGTTTTCGGCGAATACTTTGACAGCCTCTTCGTCCGCTCTCTCTTTCAATGCGTTTCTCATCTCGGAAGCCATCGAGAGCGACAGAAGTCGTCGATAGCTGTCCCTGACCGCAGTGGCCACCTCGTTTGAGGCCGGCACGTCCGCTGTCACGAATCTCCTGAGCAGGAGTCTCTCTGCGTCTTCCTGGGGAGGAGCAATCGTCAGGCGGAGGAATTTTTCCTTTTCTCCCCTCATCATGGCCAGCACTCGATGCGAGGGCACCGTATCACACGGCTCGTCCCATTCAAAATAATCCCTGAACTTCGCGCCGCTCTCTTCCATCCCTCTGGCCACCCGCGCACTGATCGATCCCTTGACTCTGAAAAGATTCCTGAGGTCTCCCCTTGCGTCCGAGTCTTCACTGACCACTTCGGCGATAATATCTCGCGCGCCAGCCAGTGCATCATCAATCGACTCGACACCCTTTTCTTCATCTATATACGCAACAGCTTCCTCAGCAGGTTCTATGGGGGAATCCGTCTCCTGGGCAAGTATCATCATCGCGAGCGGCTCGAGGCCTTTTTCCCTGGCTATCATCGCTCTCGTCCGCCTCTTTGGCCTGAACGGCAGATATATATCTTCGAGCTCGGTCATCGTGGAAGCTGCCCTGATGCGGACCGCTAGTTCTTCACTGAGAAGCTCTCTCTCCTCGAGGGATGAGATGATAGCTTCCCGTCGTTTCTCAAGGAGAGTCAACTGCCCGAGCCTGTCGCGAATCGATGTGATTGCCACTTCATCCAGGGATCCAGTCGATTCCTTTCTGTATCTTGCGATAAACGGAATCGTGGCGCCCTCTTCAAGAAGTTTCTCTACGGCCCTCACACCCCCGATAACTATACCGAGTTCATCCGCTATTATTTGTGAGAAGGCCATTACCACTCCATCTTCATCTGTTACTGAATCAGACTGGAATCAGCGAATTCTATGGTCGCAAGATCCTTCAGAGCGGCTACATATTTCTCCACTTCCGCCTGTTTGTTCATCCCGTCAAGATACTGGACGATCTCATCTTTCACTGTTTCAAAGGGAGTCATGGTCGATTCGCTCTTTTCAGTGACCTTGATAACATGATAACCGAACCGGGTCTCGACGATCTCGCTGATCTCTCCTGTGGAGAGAGCGAATGCGGCATCATCAAATGGTTTTACCATCTGTCCACGACCAAAGAAACCAAGGTCCCCGCCATTGCTCGAACTGGGGCAATCGGAATTCTCAGAAGCCAGAGTGGCAAAGTCTGCACCCTCATCGATTTTGGACTTCAACTGGGCCAGCCTGTTTCTCTTGTCGGACTTGATCGCGTCTGTATCCTCGGGAGCCACCTTGATGAGGATATGGCTTGCTTTTATCTGTTCGGGCTTTGCGAAACGATCCGTGTTCGAATCGTAGAACTCCCTAGCCTGCACTTCGCCAGCACCTGTCAGGTTTGCGGTGATCTTTTCCATCAAGGTCTCGATCATTATCGTGTATCTGATCTCTATATTGAAAGCTTCCATCGTCAGGCCGCTGGACTCGAGCTGATTCGTAAAAGCTTCTTCAGTGTCGAAGTTGCTCTTTATCTGATCGATTCTTCCAGCAATATCCTCATCCGTCGCCGGAATATTGTCCCTTTCAGCGGCCCCTCTGAGCAATGTCCTGTTGATGATGTTGTTGACTGCCTGCTGCTTGACTGCAGATGCCATCGACTGCATCTGATCGGGGCTGACGCGGCCACCCATCTGCTGCATCATGAGCCTGACTTCGTGATCGATCTCGCCTCCGGTTATCTCCTTGCCGTTGACGGTGATAGCAACTCCCCCTGCACCGGCTTCAACCGCAGCACTGGTATTGGTGGTCGTTTCCCCATCCTGCTCCGACTTCTCGCCACAGCCCTGGAATATGAGGGCCGGAATAATCATCGCCATAACAGCTGTTGATATTCTTTTCATTCTACTTTCCTTCCCAAATAGTCACCGGTCCACTGAAACCGGATCGATCCATTGAAATAATACAACCGGAATCAGCGATATACCGGCTTGAATTGTGTCCGGTAAATCTAACATCCAGAGAACCATAAGTCCAGTTATCAGATAGTAAAATGCCGGACGCTGGAAGCGCCCGGCATTATTGATCAGGTACCTGCTCCGGCTCGCTCGAAAAAGAACATGCCGGACAGTCTGTCGATATCTTTTATACGATACCCTGGTCGATCATCGAATCGGCGATCTTGATGAAACCGGCGACGTTGGCGCCGTTCACGTAGTTGATGTAATCGCCTTCCTTGCCATACTCGACACACTGCTCGTGAATGGCCTGCATGATGCCGAGAAGCTTGGCGTCTACTTCCTCACGACTCCAGCTGAGACGCAGGGAGTTCTGAGACATCTCAAGACCGGAAGTTGCCACTCCACCGGCGTTGGCAGCTTTGCCCAGACCGTACATGACCTTGTTCTCGAGATAGACTTCGATGGCTTCCGGCTCGCTGGGCATGTTCGCGCCCTCGGAGACCAGGAAACAACCGTTTTTGACGAGTTCTTTCGCATCATCGACATTGATCTCGTTCTGCGTGGCGCTCGGGAGAGCGACATCACATTTGACGAACCAGGGACGTTTGCCCTCGTGGTATTCGCACTTGAACTCGTCGGCGTATTCCTTGATACGACCACGCTTGACGTTTTTGAGCTCCATGACCCACGCCAGCTTGTCGCGATCGATTCCTTCGGGATCGTGAATCGTTCCGGCGGAATCGGACATGGTAACTACCTTTGCGCCGAGGTCGAGGCATTTCTCGGTGGCATACTGTGCGACGTTACCCGATCCGGATACCGTGCAGACCTTGCCTTCCAGAGAGTCGCCCTTGACCTTGAGCATCTCCTGCGCGAAATAGACCTGTCCATAACCTGTGGCTTCTGGACGGATGCGACTTCCACCCCAGTTGCGGCCCTTTCCGGTGAGAACACCGGTGAATTCGTTTGTGAGTTTCTTGTACTGACCGAACATGAAACCGATCTCCCTGCCGCCAACGCCGATATCACCAGCGGGGACGTCGGTGTTCGGGCCGATGTGGCGAAAGAGTTCACTCATGAGGGACTGGCAGAAACGCATGACTTCGCCATCAGATTTGCCTTTAGGATCGAAGTCGGATCCACCCTTGCCGCCACCCATCGGAAGCGTAGTAAGTGAATTCTTGAATACCTGCTCAAAGGCCAGGAACTTCAACATGCCAAGATATACGGTCGGATGGAAACGCATACCACCCTTATACGGACCGATAGCGCTGTTCATCTCTACACGGAATCCTCTGTTTACCTGGATCTCACCCTTGTCATCTACCCAGGGCACACGGAACATGATCACGCGTTCCGGCTCCGCTATCCTCTCAAGGATCCTGTACTTTGAATATTTCGGGTTTTTCTTGATGAATGGCATCAGTGAGTCGGCGACTTCCAATACAGCCTGATGAAATTCAGGCTGATGAGGGTCTCTGGCTTTAATATAATCCATGAACGCAGTAACGTCGGACATCCGGGCCTCCTTCTGCTGGCTTACGCCAGGTGCAAGAACTGGGAACTGATTGACTGTGACAAATTGCTTCCTGTGCAGATGCTCGGTGAATCCCCGGCAAGTGTCGCAGGGACATATGAATATAGACTAATCAGGTATTTTGTCAAGATGATAATTCCGTTATAGTGGTTATCCAGTAACGCATTGCGTTGCTGTCAGTTACGCTGCCACAATGAGACTTTTCCTTTTATATAAAATAATTGTTGAAACTGCGTATAATGACTATATATTTAAGCGTTGAAATAAATATGCTTCAATCAACTGTTTTACTTTTTTCAGGTTTAACCCGAGGTGATCGAATGATTATCGGAGTACCGAAAGAGATCAAGAAGGACGAATATCGTGTCGCCCTCCTTCCGGTCGGCGCGGAAACGCTGACAAAGATGGGACACACCGTCCTTATCGAGAAGAATGCTGGTGTAGGAAGTGGTTTCGAGGACGCCGAATACAAGGCCGCCGGCGCAAAGATAATCCCCACCGCAAAGGCCGTGTTCGCCAAGGCTGATATGATCATCAAGGTCAAGGAGCCCCAGCCCGTCGAAGTGAAAATGATCCGTAAGGACCAGATCATTTTCACATATTTCCATTTTGCGGCCGCCCGCGCGCTTACTGTCGGAATGGCCAAGACCGGAGCCATCTCTATCGCCTATGAGACGATGGAAGAGATGGACGGCACCCTTCCTCTCCTCACTCCGATGAGTGAAGTCGCTGGCCGCATGGCGACCCAGGAAGGAGCCAAATACCTCGAGCGTCCGATGGGCGGTCTTGGAATGCTCCTCGGTGGAGTCCCCGGTGTCACTCCGGCACATGTCACCATACTGGGCGGCGGAGTCGTCGGTACGCACGCTGCCAAGATGGCCGCTGGCCTCGGCGCCAACGTCGTCATCCTGGACCTCGACCTCGAGCGCATGCGTTATCTTGCAGATGTAATGCCGGCTAACGTCACCTTCCTGATGTCGAATCCAGCAAATATCCGTGACGAGATCGCCAAGGCCGACCTTCTTATCGGCGCTGTCCTTATCAAGGGCGCAAAGGCTCCCAAGCTCGTAACTAAAAAGATGCTCAAGTCCATGAAAAACGGTTCGGTCATCGTGGACGTAGCGGTGGATCAGGGCGGCTGTATCGAGACGATCAAGCCGACCACACACTCCAAGCCGACCTATGTCGTCGAGGGCGTCATCCATTACGCCGTAGCAAACATGCCGGGCGCGGTTGCCAGGACATCGACGATCGCACTGACTAACGCCACATTCCCCTACGCTGTCCAGATAGCGAACAAGGGTTATGTGACGGCCGCTCTCGAAAACGAGACGATCTGGACAGGAATCAACATCATCGACGGCAAGATCACCGATCCGGCCGTGGCGCAGGCCTTCAGAATGAAGTACACGCCTCTGGAAGATGTGATCGTATAGGCTTTGCCTTACCGGCCGCTCCCCACAGCGAGCGATCACCGGAAATCTCTAAAGGGGGGGCCTCTGGAGCCTCCCCTTTTTTATTGCATCTCGCCACGTGGTGAAAAAATTAGTGACGCATGATGGATCTGGTCACCACCCGATAAAGGAAGATCCCCTATGAAGGAATCTGACGACTCCATCGAATACCCGATCGACGGCACGCTGGACCTGCACATGTTCGCTCCTTCTGATACGAAAGAACTTATCCCAGCATACCTGGCCGAATGTCTCAGGAAAAATATCTTCCAGGTGAGAATAGTACACGGAAAGGGAACGGGCGCCCTCAGGGAAACGGTCCATTCTATCCTGCGGAAACTCGATATAGTCGATTCATTCGATCTTGCGGGGGAAAGTGGTGGCGGCTGGGGCGCTACCATAGTATCGCTACGCGTGGTTGAAGACTGTCCGGGAGATTAGACCCTGCTACCATTGACAGGATCTACCGACGATCAGGAGATGTGTTCCTTACACCTTTTCCAGTTCAAGCAATCGGGCCTTTATGTCGAGTCCTCCTCCAAACCCGGTCAGGTCTCCGGATTTTCCTATGACCCTGTGGCAAGGCACGATTATCGCGACGGGGTTCCTGTGGTTAGCCCCTCCTACTGCCCTGACAGCCTTCGGGCTGCCCATCCGGATCGCCTGCTCTCCGTAACTGATCGTCTCCCCGTAAGGGATTTTCTGAAGCACCTTCCATGCTCTTTTTTGAAACTCCGTTCCCTCAAGTAAAAGTGGAACATCGAACTCTCTGAGTTCACCCCTGAAATATGCTTCGAGCTGAGATATCACTTCCCTGAAAGCCGACGGGTCTGATCTTCCACTTTTTTCCAGTCCCTGCTTTTCACCGTCGGAAACAAAATGCAATCGGGTGAGCATCCCCTCCCGCTGCTCCAGGAACAGCTCTCCGACGGGGCTGTCAATCAAGGTTATCGTTTTATTAACCATATGGTTATGCCTTTCGTAGATTTCTTCAGTCATTTATAGCATCATAACATAGATCCTGCTTCTGCAAAAACATCATAAAAGCTATCCATCTATCACCGTTCTTTCGCTGAAATCTATAGCATTGAATCGTTCTTTTTATTAAAATGCCCGGGTACCGGTCGATGGCTGAGCGGAAGAGACTTCCAGTGCGGCATCCCGGGCGACCTGATGTTTTCAGCCCCTCTACGAACGGAATAGACGAAATGCCAGATAAGATCGAAAAGAATACCGGTTCCCCAGGAGAGTCTCTGGACTTTATCAGAACGATAATCGAGGAAGACAACACGTACGGCAAGCATGACGGCCGGGTCCACACGAGGTTTCCACCCGAACCGAACGGCTATCTGCATATAGGCCACGCAAAATCGATCTGTCTGAACTTCGGCATAGCCGGGCAGTATAACGGACTCTGCAATCTCCGGTTCGATGATACCAATCCGAGCAGGGAAGATGTCGAATATGTCGACTCGATCATGGAGGATGTCCGCTGGCTGGGATTCGACTGGGATGACAGGCTTTTTTACGCTTCCGATTATTTCGGTCAGTTATACGAATACGGGGTGCAGCTCATAAAGACCGGCAAGGCTTTCATCTGCGATCTCAACGCTGAAGAGGTCCGTGAATACCGCGGCACTCTCACCGAGCCGGGAAAGGAAAGCCCATTCCGCGATCGAAGCATCGAAGAAAACCTCGATCTGTTCGAAAGGATGAAAGCCGGAGAGTTCGAGGATGGATCAAAGACCCTCAGGGCGAAGATAGACATGTCTTCGGGCAACATCAATATGCGCGATCCGGTCACATACAGGATACAGAGGAGTACACATCACAGGACCGGCGACAAATGGTGCATCTACCCGATGTACGATTTCGCTCACTGCTGTTCCGATTCACTCGAGGGTATAACACATTCCATATGTACGCTCGAGTTCGAGGACCACAGGCCCCTGTATGAATGGTACCTCGAGCAGCTCGATATCTTCAGGTCACGCCAGATCGAGTTCGCCAGGCTGAACCTCACATATACGATCATGAGCAAGCGAAAACTACTGCGGCTCGTCGAGGAGGGCCACGTCACAGGCTGGGACGATCCGCTGATGCCCACTATCTCAGGCCTGAGAAGGCGCGGATACACACCCGAATCGATAAGAGCCTTCGCGGATATCATCGGAGTAGCCAAGAGAGACAGCATAGTATCGATAGACCTTCTGAACCATGGCCTGCGCGAGGACCTCAATAAAAGGGCGCCGCGTGTTATGGCTGTCCTGAGACCACTGAAGGTAGTGATCGAGAACTACCCCGAGGACGGCTTCGAAGAGGTCGAGGCGATCATCAATCCCGAAGACCCCTCTGCCGGGACTCGCAGTCTTCCGTTCTCGCGGGAGATCTATATAGAAAGCACCGACTTCATGGAAGACCCTCCACGAAAGTTCTTCCGCCTGGCCCCGGGACGGGAAGTAAGGCTCAAGCACGCCTACTTCATCACATGCAAATCGGTCGTAAAGGACGAAAAGACTGGCGAAGTGATCGAACTGCGCTGCACATACGACCCGGAGACGGGTGGTGGCGAGGCTCCAGACGGCAGGAAGGTCAAAGGGACCCTCCACTGGGTATCCGCCTCCCACGCTCTCGGTGCCACGGTCAGGCTGTACGAGCATCTCTTTACTACCGAGAATCCGGCAGACGCCGAAGAGGGCAAGGATTTCATGGACTACATCAACCCGGAAGCTCTCGAGGTACTCACAGGCTGCAAGGTGGAACCGAGCCTCGCGAAAACTATTCCGCTGGATCATTTCCAGTTTCTCAGACATGGCTATTTCTGTACGGACAGCGATTCGACCGAAGGATCCCTCATCTTTAACAGGACCGTCGGCCTGCGTGACAGCTGGGCAAAGATGCAGAAAAAGAAAACCAAATGACAGGCTCTTCCCCGTAGAAAGGTCACATCTTTGACGAACATGGATAACTTCGATGGCTTCTCTGCCGAGACCATCTCATTTCTGAAGACTGTCCAATCGAAGAACAGCAAAAAATGGTTCGAGGATCATAGACGCGATTATAACGAATATCTTCTCGGCCCGTTACGCGCACTCGTCATGACTCTGTCCCGTTCTGTCATTGGGATCGACTCGAGAATCGAGACTTCACCTACCATCAATCGGACAATTTCGAAGATATTCAGAGACACAAGATTCTCGAAGGATAAATCACTTTTCCGGAATGAAGCCTGGATAAGCTTTAAACGAAAAAGAAAAGACAGGATGACCATCCCCGAATTCTACTTCTATCTCACTCCTGAATCATATGAATACGGCATGGGGTATTACAGTGCAGACCGCGCATCCATGGATCTTTTTCGGAACGCCATCACACAGGCGCCTGCATCATTCAGAAAAACACTCATGTTTGAAAATAACAAAACAATGGACTTCGAACGATTCGAAGACAGATACAAACGTATCATCAGCAACAAAGGCCCGGAAGATCTCCAGGACTGGTACCAAATGAAATCATTCTGTTGCAGGATTAAAAAGCAAAACGACAAGATCCTTTTTGACAGGCAACTGGCTGATGATATCGGAAAAGCCTTCAGCGTTCTGACTCCCCTTTACCTCTTCATCATAAACTGCACAATAGCACAATAGATAGATAAGGATTCGCGTTCGCCGGAAATATGCCGAGCACTCTCCGTCTACTCAAGTAATCCCGCTTCCGGTTTCTGTCCGGTCGCGACCCATCCCCTGAGCATATCGAAAACCCTTCCGGTCTGCTCTGCAGTGAAATTGCAATGCCCTTCAGCTTCCACGTACAACTGTACAAAAAGATCGGCATTATCTTTAAGAGCCGACATCTTCGCGTAGTAACAGGGCACGCAGGTCGGCACGCCCGCATCGTAGGAGGTATGAAGGGCCAGAACGGGATCCTCTATCTCTCCCGTAGCTGTATAGTGCTTCCTGATATATTCGACTGCGCCGGGATCGGCAACATACCTCAAGATCTTATCGTTCAGGCCATCGATCTGTCCAAATCCCATGTAGATCGTTCCAGTATTATCGAACGGGTTGCCCCTTGCCCTCTCTTCCAGCTCTTTCAACAGAAACTGATTCATCGCTATAGTCCCGGCGACATCCTTTTCTCTTATTCCCCAGTGAAGGGCATATTTCGTGGCCATCCCGGGCATGGCATCAAGAGCCTGCTGCACGGCGGCGCGAGGAAGGATCGCGGCTTCCATCAGAGGCCGGTACTCGACAGGCACCTTGTCACCAAATATCGCTTCGAACGTCACGACCATATCGAATACGCGGTCCTTGAAAAAGAACATCGCAGGAGCGAGTGGTCCACACATCGGCATGGCACCATCGTAAGCCTCCGGGTAGATCTCGATTGTGGCAAGAGTGATCAGTCCCCCCATCGAATGGCCGGTTATAAATGTCGAATCCGCACTGCCGTATTGTTTCTGAAAATGGTTTTTGAGTGCTTCGGTCTCACCGACAGCCTGTTCCAGCGCCCATCCCTGACGGGAATAGCCTGACTGTACAAGCGCAAAACCTCTATCTAAAAATACCTGGCCTATATTCTCCGGCATCGGACTCCATGGCCTCCCCGGCATCTTATAGCCATGCGCATACATCACCAATCCTCTGTTCCAGTTCCCGGGTATCTGGATCCTGTACGGAACCCCGTCGAGTGCATCTAGAATATCGACAGCTTCTGTTCCATAGAGGTTAGTTCCAAAAGTTAAGGTCAATGCCAGAATCAGTAAAATAGCTGCACCCATGTTTTTCATTACCGGGATCCTCCTCGATCAATTTGTTCGTATCGCCAACGGATGTCATATTATACAGTTAGTACGATATATGTTAGCCTTTGTTTCTGGAAAAGCTTCCAGGATCATCCAGATTATTGACAAACGAATATATATATGATACCATTATCGGCAACTAGCGGGTACAAGACAGCACTCTCGTCACAGTGCAGTGGTCACCGGGTTCCGGGGGGGAACCGGGACGTCATCTTAACCTGATGGAGGAGAGTAATGGGGAAATTTGGTATCGTTTTATCTCTGATCGGCATTCTGATTTCCGGATCGGCATTCGCGGACGCTCCACTGGACGGCGACTATCAGTCGACCGATCTGGGGGGTCCCGTTTATCTCGGTCGTTATACGGAAGCATGGGACGCTGGCGGTTCGGCCGTCGAGTCAGGCACCACGCTTAACGCTGAATCATGGGACGGCGTAACGCTCGCCACGCAGTGGCGCTACTGGTGTGGGACCGAATCATCAGCGGCTGTCCTGCTTGTCGACAACGTTAATACAAGCGGTAACGGCAACAGGACCTACATGAAGACTTTCGAAGGCGGGTACATCTGGCTCAGCGGCACTGGCCCCTGGGCGAACGGCGACCCCGACTACTATGGGACGATCTCTTCCTACACGGAATTTGAGACGATCCAGTATACGAACTGGGTTCCAATCGCTGCTGTGACTAACGTTCAGGCCATAGTCCACTTCGATGATTATCCCGACCAGTGCATGGCCTTCTCGATCGGCAACGGTTCGAGAGTGGCCTCTACCGAAATCGGCGAGACCATTCCGGCGAACTATCCCGACCTTCTCGATACTTCCTGCAGCGCTACACGCACTGAGGGAGCGGCATGGGATTTCTTCACCGTGACACTTTCTATAATAGGATGCTCCGTCGGAACCGAGGAGGCTTCCTGGGGTTCGATAAAGTCGATGCACAAATAAGCCAGCAGGATCGGGCCATCGAATTCCGAGCCTGCGGATTTACGGCTATTGATAAAAGCCCGGCTCTCCAGAGTCGGGCTTTTCTATCCATCTATCTGAAATTTTTCTGTACATAAAAGTTCCTGAGACATAGAATCTCCCTTGACAGTCACAGGCAATGCCACTCCCCTTTTGAAGGAGGCTTTCATGGCAAGGTTCGCTGTTTTATTAATGGTCTCAGCCCTTCTGGTCTCATTTATCTCTCCGGCATCACTCAACGCCCAGAGCAGGGAAGAACTACCCAACGATTTCGGGATCGAACTGCTTGGCCGTTCCCTCATCTACAGCTTCACCTACCAGAGAAACTTGAATAATACTTTCGCCCTGGAGGCTGGCTTTTCAGCTCTGGGTGGCGGAGATTCTGATGACAACACCATGTGGTTGTTCTTCCCTATCGGAGCAAAGATCTATTTTGTCCCGAAGAACGGCTCTCCCTTCATCGCCGGCGGTATCAATATCGTCAACGCCTCTATTGACAGCGGGCCTTTCAGTGACAGTGAGACCGGCTCATACTATTATGCCGGTCTCGGTTTCGAATATCGTTCAGAAGGCGGTTTTCTTTTCAGGGGAACGGCGTATGGTCTGATCGGCGAAGACGGCGGATTCTTTATCTGGCCCGGCCTTCATGTAGGATACGCGTTCTAGATTTCGGGCCTGTTTCTGAATTTGGAAATGGTGCCACATTATCGGCCGGTAGAGTTTCCCGGATTCACTGGAGACTTTACCGGTCTTTTTAATTATTGCCTGTTTAAAATAATCATTGATTAATTCATCGATTCGCGTAAGGATACGCAGATTGAAGCGCCACGGGGGCGTCTGTTTATCTGGAGCTTATTCATCAGGGGGGCAGAATGCATCAGGCAGAGACAGCAGCATTCCTCAATCATAAGGGTGGCGTTGGAAAAACCACTTCAGTCGTAAACGCGGGCGCGGGGCTGACAATCCTCGGGAAACGTGTACTTCTCGTAGACCTTGATCCACAGGGACACCTGACCGACTTTCTCGGAATCACACCCGATGAATACACCGGAACTATCTCAAATGTATTACGCGGCGACATCCATCCCCGTGACACGATCGTCACCAGGGACCTCAGCGCGCGTCTTTGTATAAATGGTGAGGAATCACGACTGGCACTTTCCGTCATCCCAGCCGACAGCAATCTGGCCGAATCAGAGATGTCACTGGCATACAGGGCCGAAAAAGAACATCTTTTGAAGAGGGCTATGGGCAGGATCAGCAACGATTTCGATTACATCCTTTTTGACTGCTCTCCCAGCCTTGGCCTTATCTCGATCAACGCGCTTGCGGCCGCCCGGAAAGTCTTCATTCCCGTCCAGACAGAATACCTCGCGCTCAGCAGCCTCGAGGGCCTTCTGAAAAAAATCGAGTTCATAATGGACGAGGTCAACCAGGATCTGGTGATCGGCGGATTTATCGCGACACGATTCGACAAGAGGAAAGTCCTTGGCAGGACGGTAATCGAAGCGCTGAAAGAACGATTCGGAGCGCTCTTCCTCGACACAATAATCCGTGAGAATATAGCGCTCGCGGAATCTCCCGGAGTCGGAAAAGACATATTCAGTTATCGCCCCAGAAGCTACGGCGCACAGGATTACCTGAATCTTTCGCTTGAGATCATAGGCCGCGCTGCTGCTGACAAAAACTTGTTCTCGGTGGAGAGAGGTGTGATCACCAGCAACACAGATAGTGTAGCCGCAGTCTGATTCCAGGCTCTGACATATACGATCTTTACAGCTCTGATCTTGGACCGGAGCATGGGCGTAATAAAAACAAGGCCGGGAGGAATCCCGGCCTTGTCTATTTTCTGGTCTCTTTGAACTTTTCGGTCAGCGCCTCCGCCCATGCCTGTAAGCCATGCGGACAGCCAGTCTCTCTTCCTTCCTGAGGAACCGTTTCCAGCTCCTGCTGCTCCTTGCCGCATGGATCACGGGGCGTGGAAGTTCGAGCCAGCGACCGATCTCAAGCCAACTGTACCCGTATCTCCTTAGCTGAATAAGTTCCCGCGCGGGGATATTGACGTACCGCCCGATACGATAGGCGATCCTGCGGTCATGTCTTCCTATCGCAAAGACCTTGTGCCTGCGGACCGACACCGGCCTTCTCCTGTGAATACGGTAATAATCGGAGCGTATGTTACCTACACGGACCCTCATGTTGTCGGTCCTCAAGGTCGCGTCGAACCTTACTCCTGCTTCAGCATCCAGCGCGATCATGGGACCGGCGATCATCGCAATCGCTATCAGGCTCATCAGACTCATTCGCATCCTTCTCATAACATACCTCCTGTTCCGGCCGCCCGAAATAGCGACTCTACACATTTGTATTGCATGGGGTGTGCCTTATACCGTAAATATGCCATAACCTTCGCATTAACAGCATATTACGACGTGATACAAGTCCCACGGATGACTGCGGCAAAGACTCTTGCAGAGTAACTTATGTCCTGATTAGTGGACAGGTCGATGCCCCGAAACAACTGGTCAGGGCTGTCCTTCTGTCATTATTCGGATATTCCGGCCAGATCCAGAATAAAGGCAAATTCCAGGGCTGTTTCCCGATATCTCCTGAATCTTCCGGACACCCCACCGTGCCCTGCTCCCATATTTATGTGAAGCAGGAGCTGGTTATCATCGGTTTTCAGATCTCTCAGCCTGGCGACCCATTTGGCCGGTTCCCAGTACTGTACCTGCGAATCATGCAGCCCGGTCGTTACCAGCATCGCGGGATAATCCATCGCTTTCACATTATCGTATGGAGAATATGAAAGCATGTACTCGTAATATTTCCTGTCGTTCGGATTTCCCCACTCATCGTATTCGGAAGTGGTCAGTGGAATACTGTCATCCAGCATCGTAGTGACGACATCGACCCATGGAACCTGGGCCACCACTCCCCTGAAGAGGTCAGGCCTCATATTTATCACTGCGCCCACCAGCAGGCCTCCCGCGCTGCCACCCATGGCAAACAGTTTTTCGGGATTCGTAAATCGACTCTCGCAGAGATATTCGGCACAATCGATGAAATCGGTAAAAGTATTTTTCTTCTTGAGCAATTTGCCGTCTTCATACCAGGATCTTCCCATCTCCTGCCCCCCACGTACGTGCGCGATGGCAAAGACGAATCCACGGTCCAGGAGACTCAATCGATACGATCTGAAGGAAGCGTTCATGCTCGAGCCATACGACCCGTACCCGTATAACAGCAATGGATTGCTGCCGTTCTTTTCCATTCCTTTCCGATATACGAGGGATATCGGGATGCTTGTACCGTCATCAGCCTCAGCATATAATCTCTCAGCCATATAATCGGCAGGATCGAAATCCCCGACTACTTCATCCTGCTTCAATAGAGTCTTATTCCCTTTGGACAAATCGTAATCATAGATCGAGTTCGGAGTGGTCAGCGAGGAATATTCGAATCGCAGCAGGTTGTTGCCGAATTCGGGGTTTTCACCGATATAAACGGAATATGTCTCTTCCGGAAAATGGATATAATTCGCGATCCCATCATCCCATCTCATTACCCTCAACAATGTCAGCCCTTTTCGTCTCTCGCTTACGACAAGATAATCATCGAACAATTCCATGCCCTGGATAAACACATCGTCCCTGTGAGAGATGACCTCCTGCCAGTTCTCTCTGGATGTGCGATCGACCGGAGTCTTCATCAGCCTGAAATTCCTGGCTCCGAAATTCGTGACTATGAAGAACTCGTCTTTGTAATCCATGATCTCGTATTCATGCTCTGGTTCCCTGGGCTGGATAACAGAAAAATCGCCCCCGGGGCTGGAGGCATCCAGGACCCTGTACTCGGTAGAGAGCGTACTGTAAGATGAAATAAATATGAATCTCATCGACTTCGACCTGCTGACATATGTATTGAAGGTCGGGTCAGTCTCATGGAATACCTGGTGATCGGCCGTAACATCTGTCCCGAGAATATGCCGAAGTATCTTGCATGCCCTTAGAGTCGCGTCTTTCGTGGAATAGAATACCGTCTTGTTATCAGCTGCCCATACGGGCCTTCCTGTGGTCTCAACTATCCTGTCTTCCAGCGTCTCTCCCGTGTCAAGATC
>JAHOYU010000154.1 GCA_019038625.1 Candidatus Latescibacterota bacterium
TTAAGGATGGGGTTGTGGGTTGGAGTCCTGTTCGGGGAGCCGGTTGTTTTTTAGGGCAACTTTTGGGCAGGTCTTGGGGCTTGTCTTTTTTTTGGCGTATAAGGCGTTGGGGCAAAAGGATGTGGGAGTGGGGGTCGTTTGGAAGGTGAAACTCTGAGGTTTTCTTCCTTAACACAGAACCGCTAAATGACCTCGGAATTCCTCTCCGAGTCTTAGAAACTGTGCCTTGATGGATGGTTTGCTTAACAGCCGATGGCCTGGTAGGAGCGGCCTGTCCCGCTTGATTTGCTGCCGCGATGCGGGTTCGTTCAACACACGAACAATTCGTTATGATATCTGTCCCCAATCACACTAGCCTAAGGGCTCTAAGTGTCAACGAATCAGGGAGTTCCACGGCTAGGGACTATAGATATCAAGCATAAGTGACAGAGCCACCGCATCTTGGGCAACGTCCGCTTTTTGGGTGAGGTGTCCCCTTTTTACAAACGCCCCCCATATTGCTTTTTCCACATAAAATTGTTTCGCACTTCTTACACTTTTTCAACGTTCCACCACAGGTACAATTCGCCATTAGGGCATCCTTTGCTGAATATAGTTGCCATTAGTTTAGTCACTATCCCCGATTAGGATATAGCGTCAAAGGAAAAACATAAACTAGAATCCTCTATTAAATTTTTTGCAAGGAGCGGAACATTCCACCGAGGGACTTTCCTTCGGACAATTGCCAGTCCGAAGGCAATACCTACAAATGTTCAGGACTCCATTGCGTTCTAAGATTTTAGCTAGTGAAAAGAACACTCTGGGGGTAAGGTCAACTGTGGAGAATGGGGAGATGAGGGAAAACACAGTAACCAAATACTCGTTGAGGTTTTTGGATGAGCAAAAAGGTAATGGGGATAGTTGACGAACCCAATCCCAGGTATGCCAAGGATTGTTTAGGAATTGAGCGTCACGCCAGCGCCCTGTCGCAATTTGTCCTCCGAGCCAACACACCGCTTACCATAGGTATTCAAGGGGAATGGGGCAGTGGCAAGACCTCACTTCTCAATTCGATTCATTCCACCCTTGAAGAGAGTGGAACGTGTCGCCAGATTTGGGTAAATGCTTGGGAACATTCCCTTCTGGTGAATCCCGAAGAAGCCCTGCTGAGAATTGCCAGTGAAATAATCCAAGAAATGCTGGTGACCGATGGTGATGCCAATCGCAGCGCTCAAGTAAAGAATGCGGCGAAAGGAATCTTCAGGGGCGCCCTGAGAGTTGGGGCCACTGCGGCCTTGGGAGTCAAGGCGGGGGATATCACTGATGAATTGTTTGCAGAACAATCGCCCTCTATCAAAGCGCTAAGAGAGCAATTGGCCAAGATCGCTTGTGAGATTCAAGAGCGACCAACCAACCCGTTTCAGAAGTTCGTTGTTTACGTTGATGATCTCGACAGAATAGAGCCGCATGCAGCCGTGACTATTTTGGAACTGCTAAAGAATATTTTCAGTGTACCCAACTGCATTTTTATTCTGGCCGTTGACTATCAAGTTGTCGTGAAGGGGCTTGAATCGAAATTCGGTAAGAGGACCGAGGAGAACGAGTGGGAGTTCCGCGCCTTCTTTGACAAAATTATCCAACTGCCTTTCATGATGCCCATGGGGCAATATGATATCGGAAAGTATGTGGGAGATTTGCTGCAGAAGGTCGGCTTTGATTCCAAGGCTCGGCTCAACGAGGCCGACCTCCACAAAATTATTGCTTTGACCATTGGTGGCAACCCGCGGTCACTGAAACGGATGGTGAACTCGCTGTCCCTAATTGAGGTATTCATTGGTACTGCTGATGCGGAAAACCAAGACACGATGGACGAATTGGATCGACTGATGCTATTTGCCCTCGTGTGCCTCCAGATTTCCTTTCCGGATCTCTACGATTTGGTGAACTCATATCCGGATTTTTTGGAATGGACAGAGGATGTTGCGGCAGAGACAACCCGACGCAAAGAAGAACACGACCATCAATTCTCTCAGATGTTTGAGATTGCTACCAGTACGGGAGATTTTGACGAAATCTGGGAACAGGTTGTTTTTCGTGTGTGTTATGCCAACCCTAGGCAAAGAGTACGGGCTCGAGATGCATCGCAATTTTTCAACCTTTTACGCGATCGGTTTTCCTCGAAAAAGGGCGTTTCGCTACCGGAGCGAATCACTAGAACACTCGATTACACCTCCGTCACGAGCATGACAACATCGGACAAAACCCAGACTCGAAAATCCGACAAGGATTTCAGTAAATACAAATTTGGTGGACGCGAGTTGGGCAAGAGTCGTCTTGTTCTCGCCGTCCTGAGTCAATATGTCGCGGACAATCCGGATGTATCTTTTGATGATCTCAAGGCAAATTTTCCTGATGAAGCTCAAGGTGCCATTGGGGTTTTTGTTAAGAAAGAGGAGGCCGAGGACCGGTTTGCACGAACCGGTTATAAACGCTTTTTCATGAAAACTAATGAGCCGATTATGCTGATCGATGGTCCTGTTTGTGTTTGCAATCAGTGGGGCAAGGGAAACGTTGAAAAGTTCATTGCAATCGCAAGAAAGCTGGGCGTGACTATCTCATAGGGTGGAGAGGCGGCTTGGCCTTGCCCGCCTTCTCCCGACATCTCGAATGTGATTAGATTACCTCATCCCCTCTCGCCCGGCGGGGGAGGTGGGGGTTGAATTCCTCACTAAATGCCTCTGAGGGTCCGGTCTGCCAGGCCATTCGACCTGACTCGGCCGGTGCTCATTTAGTAGGAAAATGGATACTAGTATTTCTTCCTTAAACGACTCAGGGTCCGTGCGCCAGGACCCCCTCTCCCCCTCACCAAGAACAGCAAGATGAGGAAACCGGGAAATGGCGAAAAAGGAAATGCGAAAAAGAGGATTTTGAACATCCATTTATGCTATACTTGGCCAATCGTAACCTCAACTGGAGCAGGGTGGATGGATTACAGCGGTATGCGCAGGGGCTAGTCGCGAACAGGAGTTGTGCATTCCCAGTGCGATTGTGCAGTCGATTTGGTGTTAGCAATTTCAGATGATCCAAGGTGCAAAAAGGTATCAGCATTTTTTCGGAAGTACTACGATGATCAATCGACTAATAATCTTAATGCTTCTTGCGACACCTGTTCGGGCCGCAGAAATCATCGTTACATTTCTACCGGAGAATCCGGGCCAACGATTCGGCGCAGACATGGGTTGGACGGGCGATGTCAACGGTGACGGTGTCGACGACTTCTTGGTTATCGACTCATATCAGGCAGGCAACGGCTACAGTGGCAGGGCATACGTCTACTTCGGCGGGCCACAATTCGACGAAGAACCTGACCTCATATTGCAGCAGGATGCGAGCGGTCGACTCGAACAAGCTCTTGAGGGACCTTTTGACTTTAACGGTGATGGTTTTGGAGACCTCGCAGTTAGTTCGCCATCTTATGACATCGATGGGATGGCGAATGCCGGTGCGGTCTTTATTTACTTTGGCGGTCCAGAACTAGATGCAGTGGCCGACCACGTTATACCGGGGCCATGGAGAGACAACTATTTCGGAGAACTCATAGCTCGTGCAGGTCATTTCAATACTGAAGACGATTACGATGACATAGTTGTTAAGAAACCGGGAATCAGAGGTTGGACAACACCACCAACAGTAGAAGTCTATCTTGGCGGGCCATCTCCTTCACTGGAAAGTGCTTGGGGACGCCAGTATGCCGACTACGGGGATGACTCTAACGGTGCAGTCGCTTTTGCGGGAGACACGAATGGCGACGGGGCCGACGATCTGATCGTGGGGATTCCGTGGAAAGATGGATGGACCGGTGGGTTTGCGGCTGGCGAAGTCAAAATTCTGCACGGTGGCGAACTGATGTGGAACGGAGGATTTCCTTACCAGATTTTGTTTTGCGACCAGGCGCTTCTGGGCACGTCTGCGGACGGTGCCTTCGATTTCAATGGCGACGGGTACGACGACGTAATTGCCACCGCACCGTATATACAAGAGTCGCGGCTTATCCTGGGTGATGCGGATCCGAGTTCGGCGACCGTACTATCCTTGATTCCGGGCGAAAACACCGCAGGACTTGGAGATGTTGACGGCGATGGTTTCGACGACTTAGCGATTACGGATCTTGACGGTGCCGTCTGGATCTTCCTCGGAGGGGCTGAACCCGATACTTTGCCGGACCAGGTGATCCGTGCAGAGCCAAGCGAAACCTGGATGTGGCTGGATGTGGCCAGAGCCGGAGATTTCGATGCTGACGGACTCGATGATATCGCTGTCCGTGCTTCCTGGCATGACGAAGGATATGTTTATGACAGCTTTGTACGCTTGTACCGGGGAATTGGCGGAGCAGTCGAAACGCCGTTAGATACACCGGGTCTTCCTGTCTTGTCGTACGACGGCTCAACGCCAAATCCATTCAACGCGCACGTAGAAATTTGCTACTCCCTAGGGGTAGAGTCACTTGCGCACGTGAGGCTGTTTGATGCGCGAGGGCGACTCGTGCGAACGCTATTCGACGGCATGCAGACGATAGGATCGCATGCGGTCACATGGGATGGCCGGGACGAGTGCGGAAGGGGTCTGCCTAGCGGTGTGTATTTCGTGCAGGTCCTCGGTCAAGGGCGTGCCGTAGGCGGCCGAGTGACACTGGTCAAGTGATATGGAACGGCTTCTATAGGGTAGTCTGTCAAGACATACTCCGGCAGCAGACTGAGTGCTTTTGGTACTGCCGTTGGCGTCTGTGGTTGCAGTGTCCCTTCTGAATATTTATCCTGCGGTCGAATTCAGCGGACTTTTCCAACCTTTTCCCGACATCTCGAATGGGCTGCGCCGTTGAGAGCCACTCTGCGACGCCTGGACGCCTGACACTTAACCCTTCACGTTCAAGCCGACACGGGGCAGCGTGGGTGGGGTGGGCAAGGGGGCGGTCATTTTCAGACCCGGTTGACAAGGGGAGTCCTCATAAGTGTTATACGCCAAATCAAATGCCCGACGATCACACTAATTAGCATCCGAGTTTTCGTCGGCCTTTGGGTCCAGATCGTTTTCCCACGACGCTGCAAAGCCCGTGTGCCTACCATTTAATCCATCCAGTGAAATTGTAACATACGGACAGCCCTATCCAGCCCAGAAACAGAGAATAATTTGGCCGGGAGGGAATGTTTCGACGATTGATACTGCTACGGACCATTCGATTTTTCCATTACTACGGGGGCCGAGCGAACCAGTCCACCAAAGATGCTCAAATTTGTAATTGAAAGACTAAGCGGCTTGACGATAGTAGCGGTGATGCAATCCGCCGAGCACGGGCTCACTGGCCACGGGCCCGGCATCCGTTGCTTGGATAGCCCGTGTCTCCGGCGCATCCTTCTCCAACCCCAGATGTGTACGCGACCGGTGGTAGTAGGCCAGGTACTCCTTCAACACTCGCCGTAAGTGCCGCTCCCCCAGCACAATCACATGGTCCAGACATTCCCGCCTGATCGACCCGATGATCCTTTCGCAATAGCCATTCTGCCAAG
>JAHOYU010000155.1 GCA_019038625.1 Candidatus Latescibacterota bacterium
GGATTGACCTGTATGGCGGTCGGATCGTCGTCTGTCGTCCAGCAGGTAAACATCTGCTTTCCGATAGCACCGAAATCCTCATCGATGAGACCGTCGCCATCGTCATCTATACCGTTCTGCCAATCTTCGTCGGATATGCCGTCCTTATCGTCATCGTCCGGGCTCGGAAGCCTGGCGCCATTCTGAATACCCTCGAACGCACGATAGATCTTGGCATCAGGATTCTCAATCCCGGGGGGCCTGAATTCAATTTCGTATGCCGAGGTCGATACGACGGGGATACCGCCCCTTTTTGCGCCGATCCAGAGTCCGGCGATATAAAGATATTCTGTTCCGGAGTTCGCCGGCCACTGCGCCGATGGGAACTCGGCTGTCGGCCAGTTTGAACTGGGATATGAACCAAAACATCCCCAGTTTGTAACATGCATCTGAAGGTTTCCGACGTTGTGGATACCGCTGCCGTCAAAGACCCAGACCTGCTCCATCTTCTTGAGCTTCTCTGCCCATTCTGCCGTATCGTTGCGCGCTGACAACGGAGAATGCAGCATGGAGACCACAAGTACCGAGAGTACCGTCAGCAGGACTCCTTTGCGTATCATTTCAAGAACCTCCACTCCTTGTAGCATTCATTCATCATTCTAGAATTCGAAACCGAAACCGATCCTCCACTGTCTGTGAGAAGCCCAGATCGTCGGATCGTTTATCGGTGTGAAATCATCAAGTCCGTCTTCATCGATATCCTGAAGATACGCACCGCCGAACTGTCCGGTCTCTGTAAGGTACGAACCTCCGTCCATCCTCGCGTTGACCATCCCGGGGAACACTCCAGGGCCTGTTCCAAACGGAAGCAGGACATCTTCGTCGAGCAGGTTTCTGCCCTCGAAGAAGAGCGTGAGTTCCTGCCCGTAAATATTAAACTTCTTCCTGCCCTGCAGGTTGATCACATGCGTATGATCGAGACGATTGGAGTTCTCGTCAAGCGGGTCCTGACGACGCGCAAACCTGTCAAACGGCGTCCATGGAAGACCACTACCGAACATGTAGACTATAGTAGCACCCCAGTTGTTCTCGTCCTGGAGCCTCAGCGTCACATTGAGCGTATGGCGCTGATCCCAGTCGAGAGGCATCTCCTGGGTGGGAAGATGGGTAAGACCTTCCGCCGAAAGACCGAAGTTGGCGTTGGATGCCACCCCGTCGGCGTACTGGAACGTATAGGATATCTCGCCACCTATGTAGTGGCTGAGACGTTTGTTGACAGTGAACTCCACCCCTCGTGAACTTGCGTAGGTCCTGTTGATATAACGGAACCCTGTTATACCAAGATTCTCATCGGTGACCCTTGTCGAAGAGATCAGTCCGTAGATGTCCTTGTTGAACACTACGAAACTGGCCGCCACAGTCTCGGTGAACTGATGAGAGACACCGGCCTGGTACGAGACAGTCAACTCCTCATCGAGATCGGGGTTACCGAGAATACCGGCGCCACCGATCAGGTCCTGACTCTGGAAGAGGAATGTCCTGTTGGGCCACTGTGTAAACCTTCCATAATGGAAATGGAACTTGTCCTTGTCCGTGATCGGGAATGCGAACCCCAGACGCGGACTGATCTGGAACTTGTGTTCTTCTACATCCGGGTCGATCTCGGCCGAAGCCACAAGGATCTCGGTGTTGTTACCGGGCGAGAAATAATCGACCCTGATTCCACCGTTGACCACCATCCCCTCGTATTCCCACTTGTCCTGCAGGTAGTACGAGGCTTCCGGATTGAAGTTGTTGAAGTTGTTCGCGCTTCTTCCCTGCACATAGCTCCCGTCCTCCAGTCGCCTGAGGTTTCCCGGAGAGTTTATCGATATATTATCAAGCTCGTTATATATGAACTGTATCCCTGTTTTGAACCTGTGGTGCTCCCACTTCTGTGAGGTGATATCAGTCTTGAAGATATAGGTAACACTGCTTCTGTCTCCGTAAAACGGCATATCATATGCTGTCAGGTAGTACGGATAGTCGGGATCGGTATAGTAGACCTGGTTGCTGACTCCACCGAACTGGTAAGTTCCGTTGGGAAGGATGACCGGTTGTCCCGAAGTCAGGAAGTCTGCAGCATCCTTGTCATCGACCGAAGTAAATCTCTTAAACTCGACACGACTGAGGTTGACCGTATATAGAAGATCATCGGATATATTGTGGTTCAGGGCCACCTTCATCTGGAGGTTCTCCGCTGTCGTTGAGTTCGTCCTGTTCGCAGAGTTGAAATAGACGTAACTCGAGTCATCCCTGAAGTGGCTGAACTTTGAATCAGGGTTCTGAAAACCCTCGAAGAGGAGTTTCGATTCGTACCTTTCGACTGTGCCGTTCTCGTTCATAACGGCCTCATCCCAGATGATCTCCACTTCATCGCCGTAGATGTTCGAAGCCATCCTCGCAAAGAAATGGTCGTACCTGATTATGAACGCGCCCGCTTCGGGATTGTTAGGATCCCTTACTTTGGAGAAGATCCTGACCGGATAGATCGTCCTTCGCCTGCCAGCCAGCGTGCCCGGATAGGTATAGACCCTCTCGAGTTCCTCTTCCAGCCAGTCTCCATGGTAGAACGAAATGTACTGTCCGAATGCCCTGCCATCGTCGGCCAGACTGTCGCGACTCGGACGGAGTGTCATAAAACGATAGACCTTCTGCACGTAGCCATCGAGATTCCAGTTATGGGAGTAACCCTGGTTGACAGCGTGCGAATAGATGGCCTCTCCGATCAGCTTCATTCCAGGCTTGATCGTGTAGGCAAGTTTTCCCTGCACGTTGTACGTGGAACTGTTACGCTCGGAAAATTTTATAAAATCGTTGAGGTAGGTATGCTCTTCCTTGTCCCTTATCATCCAGTTCTCACCGTCAATAAAGGAGACCTCAGTCGATAAGTAGAAAGTCAGGTTCTTCAGCGGTGTCGGGCCACCGAAACCTATCGAAAGCCTGTCGTAGTTCGTATATGTCTTGTCACGTCTGCCGAAATCATCTGTCATGTACCTCATCTGGCCCTCGAAGGTCCTGCCGCCCTCCCTGGTATGGAGCTGGACGACAGCCGACTGGGCGTTTCCGTACTCGGCATCCATCCCACCAGTTATGACCTCACTGTTGGCCGTACCCAAAAGGCCGACAGAGATCATTCCGCCGCCCAGGGGATCATCGACAGGAACACCATCGATCTGAAACTGGACCTCGCCGGAACGGCCTCCCCGAACATGAAGATCGTCACCTGTCTTGACGATCCCGCCCTTGAGGGCGAGAGCCTCGACAACGTCATCGACGGGGAGTTCCTGAAGCTCGTCACTGGTCACCTTGTAACTTACGTCACTGTCCTTTATCTCTATCTGATTCACTGTCGCCTCTACAAGGATCTCCTGTGTCTGCCCCACGATCTCTTCGGTGAGCTGAAACTCTACCCTCGTTGTCTGGCCTGGATCCACCCTGACACCAGTCTTTTCCTCGACCTTGTATCCCATCATCATGACCTTGACCGTATAGGTGCCTGCAGGCACTCCGGTGATCAGAAATGAACCGTCTGTCAGTGTCATACCGCCCATCTTGGTGCCGACCAGAACGACGTTC
>JAHOYU010000156.1 GCA_019038625.1 Candidatus Latescibacterota bacterium
ATATACCCCTTACCTTTGGGTGCATCATATATATTTAGCATAGAAACATACTCTTCTGGATAAATGAATATTACTTCATATTTTCCACTTGTTTGATTACTTTCCGCATTAATTGTCAGTTCTATAATATGTGCTTGTCCAACAAAATTCCATTTTCCTTCGATTTCTTCAACAAGAAACACTCTAACAGGTTTCAAATGATAGATTCTTCTTTCTGAAATAGTAAAATCGTATCGTTCTCCTAATTCAATTTTCTCTGGAAACCCACCCCCACGCTTTAATTTAAGTGTATCATTTATTTCTATTTTACTGCCCATATTCACATCTCCTGCTATTTTCTTACTTTTTCATTCGCTTTGAATATCCAAAGTATAGTTCAATATTTATTAGATAGTCAAGTAAAGCAGCTAAAGCATACAATAAAAACAAGAAATATCCAAGTTGCTTATCGTTAAGAAAAGAATCATATTTACTACCAATTCCTAAGTATACAATGCTCAATATTAAAGTGCCCAAATTTAGAAAACACCATGAAGTGAGAGCTTTCCTCAGGATTCCAATTCGACATTCCATCCATCCCATAAAAGTCCATACAACATCAACTGCTGAAACAAATATTAAAAACTTAACTAATCCTATTAAATCTCCAACTTTTCTTGCTGCCATATAAAATAATACATACTGTAATATATGAATAAAATAACTTGATAATCGTCGGAAGGCTCTTTGACGTAGATTTAGTGATATATCAGTATCCGGTTGATGAAAATTCACATAATTCCACATCACGTTACCATTGAAGAACCGTAACGTTGTTAGAATAACTGTTGCTGCTTGTGCCAATAGGATAATATCAATATTTCCTGTGCCTAAACCATCACAGTATCTCACAATACTTTCAATAATTGCCTGCCCAGCAATAACTGTTGCTAATAAGAAGGATATATCAAGTGTAAATTTTGGATTAAGGAATTTCTCTTGATCACGGATACCATCATCGGTTTTGATTTCTTCGTTCACGCGGCCTCTTTTTAGTTTTTAGCTGGTATTAAGATTTTCTCTATACCTGAGCAGATCTTCCTCCATCAATTATGTAGTCTGAACCTGTAATCCAAGAGGAATAATTGCTAAGCAAGAATATTATGAGTGCTGATATGTCGGTCGTTTTTCCTATCCTTTTTAAAGGGTATAATTTTTCAATTGCAACTCGCTTATCATTATCATTAATGATTTCTTCAATCATCTTAGTATCAACATGACCAGGCGATACTGAATTAATTCTAACATTACTATTTGATAATTCTATTGCCATGCTTTTCACTAATGCGGATAATCCTCCTTTCGCTGCACAATATGCATGCGTAACAGAACTTCCGTAATGAGCAAGAATTGAAGATACCACAACAATGCTGGATTGATTAGATTTGCATAATAACTCATACAAACTCTTTATAACCCAAAAGACAGCACTAAGATTAATGTTTAGAGATTTATCCCAAATATTACTATCAGTATCTTCAATTGATCCTGGTTCAAATATCCCGGCTGAAACAACTAAATTGTCTATTCTGGTTTGTTTTTTTTTAATATCATTTGCCAATACTATACATTTATTTCTTTTACTAACATCAATATTAATAGTATCAATATTATCAATATCATTTCTTAAAGCTTTTAATTTAGTGTCATCCTTCCCAACTACTATCAGATGTGCTCCCAATTGATTAAGATCGCAAACTACTTGCTTGCCAATCCCAGAGGTACCTCCAACAACAACCACAACCTTTCCTCTAAAGGCGGATTGGAAATCCATTGGAGACTTATTTCTCATTTATCCTCTTTATCATATATTTATGTAATTAAGACAGGCAAATTATCAATAATTATTTCTTCAGCGTCAAGAGCATTTATTACAATTGTTCTACTTTAATAATTCGTTGATCATATTTTTATCAAAATTATCAATAAATTGAATAGTACCGTTTGTTTATGCTGAATATATATTTCTAATTCCTTTCCTAATCTCAAGCATGTCCATAAAGTATTAAGATCCTTACTACAAGGCGATACAATAAACATTTTTTGAAGCGTCAGTCCATATATTATTGCGTTCAATGCAGCTGTAGCATACGCGATTACTTCGAATAACAATTTATCCGTTAATATTAATGCTATTCTGAATTACTTGCGAATAGCTTTTTTTGATAACACCGCCCCATTTGCACTAATGCTTTCAAGGCTAAGTTCTTCAGTAATGGCAATAGCATGCTCAATCAATTTACAATTTTTACACTGTCATTTATAGTTTCCAAATCATAGTCGCCCACATACTTACCAGTTATATCTTCAGAAATACTTTTATTTATGATAATACTTTTGAATAAATATCAATTCCTTTTTCTAACTCGTCTATCGTATAAACATTCTTTTTTATTCTTTTATCAACCATTTTTTCATCAATAGCAGTATCAACCATTAATAACATTTGTCTCCAATATTCTTTTCCAATAAATATGTATGGCGCATTATCATGTATGCCTAATTTTAAATTTGTCAATTCTATGCCAATCTCTTCAAAAGTGCCAACTCCACCAGGAAAGAACAACGGAAACCTAGCTATTGAGAAATTTTTCTGTCTAATATGACGACAATCTGAGTCAAAAAACATCATTATATCCGCAAATTCATTCTCTGCTAATGGAGTCAGTGATAATTCTGTAGAAAGATAGCAACTAGCAGATAATATCCCCACATTCTTTGCAGCTCTATTAACGGCTTCCATTAATCCCGGGCCACCACCAGTTACCACACCAATATTACCAAATAAAGATTTTAGTCTCGCGAGGAACGGTTCTAAGCTATTTTTAATCTCAGGATCGATTACTAAACTCGAACCATAACACGCAAAGAATGTTGCAGTATTAAACTGATCTATTAATTCTGGTCGTACAAAATACCCACAGTCATCACGCACAACATATTTGTAAATACAGTCATCTCTCAACCAATATACCTGCATGCCAAGATTGCTAAAACATTTTAATCGAATTACATCATACTCACTAAAAAACATACCCTTACCATAAGAAGGTACTCTGAATATCAACGCACATAACTTAGAACTGCAAAGCTCTATTAAGGATCCTATATCCCATCTAGGAAAATAATAGGATAATAAGAATCCTGGTGATTTTATATGATCATTCCTGATCTCTTCTAATATTTCATATTCTGGGCACTCTTCTAATTGAGGATAATGTTCCTGAATATTATCATCTTCAGAACTGTAGTCAACAATAGCGCTTCTTCTAAATTCATTCATATTATCTAATTCACTAATATCCACCAGAAATGCTGAATGATAAACTCTCTTAGTGTTAGATATTTCTGATCCAACAAGATACTTATCCATACAATCTTTAATTTTTATTGTCGACAAAAACAATTCTTCACATCGCTGTTCACAAGGAACTTGTATCGTAGCCCGACGTTTATCTGATCGAAATATTTTTAGAGCTAGGCCATCGAACTTAACAGGGTTATCACTTGAATTAAATACTTCAATCATTGAAGAGGGATTGTCATCCTTATAGCTAAGCGGATCAAACAGCTTAGCACTTGAATGTTTAAGTTCATCTACTTTAACGCCATGAAACGTTAAATGGTCAATTAACGCGAAGTGTTCTCTAATCGCAAATAAGGGTAATTGCGTTAATATCCACCCCCCTGGAGGTATTATATGTGGTAATAGATTTTGTTTATACTCTCTAATAAAATCCAGATCTTTTCTAGTTCCATGCGTAAGTAAATATAGAATTTGTTCTCTATCAATCTTAATATTATCTTTATATAAGCATACTATGTTATCAACTGGCAATAAAACGAAATCGTTTTCGCCCCTGGAAATACCTTTGGCTACAATCAATGTAGGATTATTAGAATGAACATTTTGTAGCACCATGTCATAATCCAGTTGTCTTTCAGGAATCTCGAGGAAAAGTTTGCCCATGGGGATGTGTTTTCGACATTTTGACAAGAAATTGAATAGCTCTTTAGCAATTGCCAGATCCTTCTGATAGCTGACCTTTATAGTGCATTCAATTCGATTTGAACCAGTTCTTGATCTTTCAATATTTAGAAGTTCAGCATCCAGACCCATCTGACAAATCCTACTCCGCATATCAAAAATAATGCTATTCGATAAGTCTTTATCGTTAAAACGAGGAGAAATATCGTCAAAAACTACAATAGCATTAATACAATCCGTTTCTTGGGTTACCATCCAAAGATAACCATCTTTTGTAATTACATCATCATACGGATAAAGCTCAGAAGTCATGTTCACTACCTCCGACAAAACTGTACCAAAACAAAGTTTATTCTTCCAGCATAATTTTTCTACATGTTTCAAGCTTATGTTACAATTAAACGTGTCACGTGACATAATCTTTTTCCCTCAAGTCAATATTTATTGAAATAGTGCGTATTTTCACTCTGGGGGTCATAATTGATGCAAGATGATACGCATTACATACGTATCACGTACTCATAACCACTTGCAGGATGGCAGTATACAGGAAGTGAGTTTACTGGAGTGCTGAAGGATCATGAGATACGAATCAGCATGGATGGTAGAGGAAGGGCGACGGACAATATTGTGATAGAGCGTTTCTGGCGGAGTCTGAAGCACGAAGATATCTATCCGAAGGATTATGAGACGGTGGATAAACTCAACGCGGGGCTGAGAGAATATTTTGAGTGGTACAACAACTCGAGATCACACCAGACGCTGGATGGCAGCACACCGGCAGAAATCTACAACGGAGTTTCTCTCAAGAGGGTAGCATGAGCAGGAAAGCAGGAAGAATACAGGTGCAACTCTTCCACCTTAAAACGAAGAGAAAGTGGTCTTGACATAGGGGTCCTCATATACCCATCGACAAACTCCGCCAGGATCCTGAAGAGCCGCCACGATTCCTTGATATTCAGATCGTCTATTATATATTTTTTCTCGACTGTCATTATCTCCTCCGTCCTTTAGTCACGGTCTCGTTCAAACCAGCGACAAGGTTAAGCTAAAAAGGACATGCGTGACAAGAGATTTGGAAGATTTCCGGGTGGGAAATCAGATTCATCACAGGGAATCACTGGGTGTAGATACTTTTGATCGAACCCCACGAATCACCGGGCACCGGTGCTGCTCCCTCCGGCAGGGTTATTGAGTATACCCAAAGCTCTCCCTGCGTCTGCATCGTCAACGTGGCCGTATATTCCGTGTGATTTAAATTGACAACACCACCACCTGTGGTTATCACGTTGCATCCTCAACCAAAGCCCAACCCTGTGAAGAAAAAGTCGAATTTCTGGATTTCGACCACTCCCACAGGTTCGATCACAAGTTGTAAATGAAATTCGACACCCAGCGTGCCTCTGATGAGAAGTGATGTTCCATAAGCCCCGAGTTCCGTAGTCGAAAATGTATATTTCGTCCATTCACCGGGCATATCAAGACCCTGCAGATGGCCCATCGGGGCTACACCGACCGGTATTGATCCGACGTCATTCGATTCGGTGTAGTGCGTCGCATCGATCACCACATCTTTGGCATCTGACGAGGAGGGCAAAAGAACAATGACCATCAGGGTCAGTATCAATCCGGTTGATCTTTTCATAATCCATTCCGTCAAAAAAAACATTCGCAGACTATCACCGTAGATGATGATTGTAGCAACTTTACGGCATTCTGTCAATTCCGACTGTTTTCTGTTCTCTGAATAATCGGCTGGACTCGACACGGATGGGGCAGTAGATTGGAAATATGTTTCTGCCGCTTAAAGACATGAACCCGACCGAGAGAAAGCCCATAGTGACGATCTCACTGATTGTCATAAACGTACTGGTCTACCTCTACCAGATGTCCCTCGGCCCTGGTGCGCAGGCATTCATCGCCTCTTTCGGCGCTACTCCGTTCGAGATAACCCGATTTACTGACCTGGTCGGACAATATGGTTATAACATCAGACATTTCCAAGGGCCCAATCCCATAATACTTACGCTTTTCACATCCATGTTCATGCACGGGTCCATTCTCCACCTCGGTGGCAACATGCTCTACCTGTGGATATTCGGAAACAACATAGAGGACATACTCGGCCCCGGAAAATTCATCCTGTTCTATATCCTCTGTGGGCTGATCGGCCATGCGATGCATATCGCATCCAGCCCCGCCTCGCTGATTCCCACCATAGGAGCAAGCGGCGCCATCGCGGGAATACTGGGAGCCTATCTGATAGCATATCCCGGTGCCAGGGTGCTTACATTGATGTTCCTCTTCATCTTTATCCGTCTTACTATGATCCCTGCCTGGGTAATAATAATCTTCTGGTTCATCATCCAGCTGTTCAGCGGGTTCGCATCGCTCGGCGGGCAACAGGGCGGAGGTACAGCCTGGTTCGCGCATATCGGCGGATTCCTCGGGGGAATAGCGCTGATCCTGCTTATGGCCGGTGATTATGTGAGATGGCTTCGGAAGGGTGGGTTCAGAGGCTGGTAAATTGAAATCATGACTTTGAATATCAGCAGACTACTCATAGACAGCAGATCGGTCGACGATCCGGTGACGGTCAGGATGCTGGCCGCCCTTCCAGGGGTCGAGACCACTATCATGGACGACATCGACCCGTCACGCGTGGAAGGCGGTCCGGGCGCGGTCGTACTGACTCATCTCCAGGGAGCTTTCATAAAGGATTTCCCCGTCACACCCGGGGCACCACCATGCGGAGAGAAATATATAGTAACGATGGCAAACTGTCCCTTCTTCTGCAGTTACTGCTACCTTCAGTCATACCTGGAACATGACAGGATCACTGTCTTCACCGACACCGACAGGATGAAGGAAGAGATCGCCGCGACGATCTCCTGTGACAGGCCGGCCAGAATGACGACGGGAGAGTTCGGCGACAGCCTCGCCCTCGACTCGATCACGGGTATCACCCTCGATATCCTTCCCCTTTTCGAAGGTACCGGCACTATCCTCGAGGTGAGAACAAAAAGTGACAGCATCGACCATTTGATCCCACCTGCAGGCGATCACCTGATGATGACATGGACCCTTTCCCCGCAGGAAGCCATATCCAGGGAAGAACCCGGAACGGCCACACTCGCCCGAAGATTGAAGTCTATAGAAAAGGCGGTCCGGGCCGGCACTCGGGTATCTGTAAGGCTCGACCCCGTGATACCTTCATATTACACGGCCGAATCATACTTCGGCCTCGTCCGGGATATTCGGGCCGCGGCAGGAAAAGGGGGGATCAGGAGGTTCGAGCTGGGCATCGTCCGTTTCCCTCCCGGCCTGTGGGAGATCGCCGCCGGGAAGAAATCGGGCGGCCGTTTGATAAAGGGCGAATATTTCAATGACCTGGAAGGAAAGAAGAGATACTACCGCCCCGAAAGAGTCAGGATATACAGGGAACTTGGCATGATGGTCAGGGAAGAGTTTCCAGAAGCAGCTATCGAGTTGAGCATGGAGGACCGGGAGGTCTGGGAAGACGCCGGCATCACTTTACAGTAGAGGGCATCCCGTCAAAACCGAGACTCTCCTCATCTAGATGAGAGGAGTCGCCGAGCGACCGCACCCTGGGACGGTACTCAAGCATTATCGTTGTCACTGAAGTATTGGCCAGCGAAAAGGCCCAGATGTCGTCCGGGTCCATACCCAGTATATAGGTAAGCCATGCGCATATCACTCCACCATGAGCTATGATCAGAAGGTCCCCCTCTGTCGCCTGTATTATCTGATCCATCCTCGTCCTCACCCGAAGATGAAAATCAAGATATCTCTCGGCTCCCTCTATCTCCACCTTAGAAGGTCTTTTGAACCAGTCCTCGATCTCCCCTGGCTGTTTCGCCTTCAGGTCGCTGACCAGCCTGCCTTCCCACTTGCCAAAGGCGATCTCTCGAAGCTCATGGTCGTACTCAACGGCCTGGCCATCCAGGGCGATCTCGGCAGTCTCCACCGCTCTCTGGATGTCGCTGCATATGACCTTGTCGAATCTCATAGCCCGGAGCCGCCGCCCCAACAGCCGGGACTGGATCTTTCCCCTCTCGCTCAGCCCGACATTGTGGGCATTTCCCTGCACTTTTCTTATCCTGTTCCACTCGGATTCTCCGTGCCTGACCAGATGTATTTTTCTTGGTGTCTCGTCCATATTCGATACCTTTCCTGAAAGTCTTCCTAACGATCATTTCAGGGACGCAGGAGACGTTCTCTTCACAGAGAGAAACTCTAGCAGAGAGTATGATTTTTCTCAAGATACCTTGCTATCGACACGACTTTTATTTAACCTAATCCTACCTGATAATGAGGATTCTCGCCGGTTTGACACAAAATCGCAGAAAACCGGCATTCAGCGGCCCCGCCCACCTTCGGGCGTTTGCCGGACAGGAGCAGAAAAATGTCCAGAGCGACCATACTATCCCTGTTGATCGTTATAGTGATGATCTCTTCTTGCGAACTCCAGGCTGCCGAGCTTCAACTGCTCTCAAGGTCCCTTCTCCAGAAGATCCCGAGAGACGTGACCACGACACCCCGGGGGCTTGTACTGGCCTCTGGCGGAGCGCTCGCGCTTGTCGGGCCTGATGACAGCGACGGCCGCTACACATTCATCCCGCTGGATGGAGAACCTTACTCCCTCTCGGCCCGTGGAAACATCGTCTACGCAGCCGCGATGGGAAAAGGCCTCGTGACCATAGACCTCGGTGATTCGGACGGCCCTGCCGTCTATAATACATGGGGATGCCCCCAGGCTACTCTTTGTTGCGTCTCTGGCAATACCCTTCTCCTCTATGACATTAAAAAAGGTCTTGTACTGTTCGATATATCAGACCCTCTTACCCCCTCCTTCATCTCCCGCGTCCCGGCCGCTGGAAGGCCATCCGATTTGATCAGCGTGGGTGACATGCCGATCGTCGTCTACCCCGACAGGGCCATACGGATGAAGGTCGGCGAAAAAATGACTCTGATCGAAGATTCGAAGATCGAGCCGGAAAAACCTATCCTGGCCTCCTGCGCTGGAGGAGACTTACTCTTTCTCATCCTGACTGACGGATCTGTTCAGGCCTGCGACCCGGCAGCGCCTGCCCGGGAACCCCTGACTCTGGATCTACCCGGTTCGGATAAAGCAATCGACATTTCAGTATCGGACGATGAGGGCCTCATCATGCTTGACTCGGGCGCCATCGTTCCCTTCTCCTGTAAGGGGATGGAAATAAATGTTGGAGAAGAGCTCACTGCCGGATACGCGGGACATGAGGATGTCCCCCAGGTCAGAATGTCGATTTCATCGAGACTTCTTGGACGGGAGGAATCCGTCCGGTTTCCGGGGACTGCCCTGTCCACCGGCAACGGCCGTCTTGTGACATTCGACCCCAGGGAAGGATTCTGGATATATGATACGCAGACCTGCGGCAGGGTGGAATTTAACGGGTTCATCAGAGCGACTGGATTCGCCATCGATCTTGTTGCCAGCGAAGGATATCTCTATCTGGCTAACGGCCGCGACGGGGTGAGGACTGGAAAGATAGGAGATGACGGGTCTATTGACTGGTGCGGCCACATACAGACGTCCATTGCCCGTGATCTGACCGTTTCAGGAAAGATCCTCATATTGGCAGACGGTAGCGACGGGCTCAAGACCTACGATATAAGCAACCCCTGCTCCCCCGAGTATCTCGGGCATCTTGAATCACCTTTCTTCCTCTCCGCCGTAGTCACATCGGGAGACTACGCCTTCGTGGCCGGAGGATTGGGGGGTGCTGAAGTGGTGGATATCTCCGACCCACGCAGACCAAGACTCATATGGAGAGATAAGTTTTCCGAGGTCAGGGGAATTTTCGCGGAAGAGGGACAATTCTATTTATCAGATGGTTTCGCCGGGTTCAAGATATTCAAATTCGACGGAAAACGGCCCACGCTCATATCCTTTATCGATACTCCGGGCTGGAACAGTGACGTATTTGCCGCCGGCAGGTACCTGTACATGGGCGAGGGCGGCTACGGGATCGCTGTCGCCGACATCAGCGACCCACATAATCCGGTGATCATGGGAAAAACGGGGTTCGGGTCGATTGCCAGAGAGATACACTACCTCGATGGGATCCTCTTCACGGCCTCCAACAAGAACGGTTTAAACGCGATAGATGTCAGCGATCCACGAGCGCCTTTCGTAGCTGCCAACTTCCCGTCCGTCGACGATGGCAGGGGAGTGTTTGCCGACAACCGGTTCGTATATTTTGCGAGCGGATCGGGAGGAGTATATATTTTCAGATATCAAAAATGATGGCCAGCGCTAACGATGACGTACAGCTGCAACATTGACTGAGGAGAATAGGATGACAAGACCAGGATCGATAAAACAGGTCGCGCTTCTCGCGGCGACCATAATATTCATTGTAACCACGGCTACAGCTTCGCTCGACGCGCAGGGGCTTTTCTCCCAGTCGGAAAACCTTGTATCGTCAGAAGCGATCGCTTCGCTCACGGTCTTTCATTCTGGTTCGACTGGCTATATTGCGGTAAAAGCGACTGTCCTCGATGGATGGCATATCAATTCCAACACACCACTCGACAAGTTCCTGATACCGACGGAGCTGGTGATCCACGTTCCTGAGGGGATCGAACTACTCGGTATCCTGTACCCCGAACCGGAACTCGGCCAGCTGCAGATGAGCGAATCGAAGATGTCACTCTATCACGGCACGATCCTGCCCGGAGCGATCATCAGAATAGACGAAACCATCCCTCCGGGTGACTACGAGATCACCTGCGTACTGAAATACCAGGGGTGCAATGACCTGACATGCCTCGAGCCTGCCTCATCCACTTCGAGGATCGTTATACGCGTCGGGGAACTCAGCGAAACAGCCGAGGCTGCCTGGCCAGGGATCTTTTCCGCTCCTCCCTTCGCGGGTGCTGACGGGACTGCCACCGAGGAATCATTCGGTGATACCGTACAGGAAAAGGGGTTCCTTCTCACATTCATCCTGATCTTCTTCGGCGGACTGGCCCTGAACCTCACTCCATGTATCTATCCGCTCATCCCTATCACCGTCAGTTATTTCGGTGGGCAGGCCGGCGGCAAGACATCGAGGACATTCTTTCTCACACTCATCTATGTCTTCGGCATGTCTATCACATACAGCGCTCTCGGGATAATAGCCGCGATGACCGGATCGCTCTTCGGTTCGGCACTTCAAAATCCGTTCGTCATCCTCTTTATCGTTGCCGTACTGGCCGGACTGGCCACCTCGATGTTCGGACTCTGGGAGATCAGGATGCCAACTTTCCTGGCCAGGAGGACTGGAACCGCCAAACAGGGAGGCTGGGGCGCCTTCTTCATGGGCCTTACGGTCGGGATCGTGGCGGCCCCGTGCATTGGCCCTTTCGTACTGGGCCTGCTCACCTACGTCGGTGAGATGGGAAATCCCGTGATGGGATTTCTCATGTTCTTCACTCTCGCCTGGGGTATGGGAATACCTTTCATCATCCTCGGGACCGTTTCGGGTTCGATAACAAAACTTCCCAGCTCGGGCAACTGGATGATCTGGGTCAAGAAGATCTTCGGATTCATCCTTCTGCTGATGGCGCTGTACTTCGCCAGGCAGCTCCTGACAGAAACGATCGCCGGAATCGGCTATATACTGATACTTCTCATCGGCGGCCTGTTCCTCGGATGGATAGACAAAGTCCCGGGGATGGGAGTAAAGTTCAATATCTTCAGAAAAGTCCTCGGCGCAACCATGATTGTGGCAGCCTTTGCCATGGCCCTGATTCCCGGCGGACCGCTCCGAAAAGGCGAAGAAAAGCCCGGCGTCATATGGCAGCCCTATACTGCCGAAGCCTTCGCCTCCGCTACAGAGTCTGGACAGCCTGTTATGATCGATTTTTCCGCTGACTGGTGCATTCCATGCCATGAACTCGACCACCTGACCTTCACCGATCCCGAGGTGATCAAGATGAGCGGGAACTTCACCAGGCTCAAAGTGGACCTTACCGGTTCGGGCGACACAGAAAAAGCTATCAAGACTCAATACAAGATAAGGGGAGTACCTACGATAATCTTTTTTGGACGGTCCGGCAGTGAGACCCGGGGCACCAGGATAACGGGGTTCGTAGGACCGGAAGTAATGCTGGAAAAGATGAAGCAGGTTTCCGGAACCGAATAGGGCAGGTTGCAGGCCCTGGGACTAAGGAACAGAGCACGGAATTTCTGAGCTTTATTACGCGGAGGTGCGATTGAACGGCAGGCTTGAACGCATACTCGTCCTTTCCATATGGGATGAGATCTGGTCACTCGGTGAGGGATGCGGAGTCCCCGACGAAATACATTTCATCAACCGACTGACTGAACGAGGAGTGAAGATCGACTTTCTCATTCCGGAGCCTCTCCATGGGGGAGTCCCTTATCGCAGGGATGGCCTTGAATATCATTTCTATCCTAACATTTTCCGTTCGTACAGCCACCTTCCAGGCCCGGCCAGGCGTATCCTTCAATCAGCCCGCTTTTCCACAACGACTATTCCGGTCCTTAGAAAACTCGTCGAAAAGACCGGGCCCGACCTCATTCTCGGTTATTCCAGCCATCCGATGAAAGCAGTCAGCCGCGTCGGGCATGAAAAGAAGATCCCCACTGCCGCCAAACTGTTCGGAGTGATGTATCTGAACCATAGACACCTTCCGTGGTGGAAGTACTGGTGGTACAACTACGAACAGATACTCTCACTGCGCAACGACATCGGCCATTACCTGGTTCTCAACGACGGCACACAGGGCGACAAGGCGCTGGCCAGTTATGGTGTGGACCCGGCGAAGATCACCTTTCTGCCGAACGGGATGAATATGGGATGGTCCGACCTGGACGTCGACGTCAACGAGGCCAGGAAAGAATTCGGCCTGCCGGAAGACAAGACCCTCCTTGTGACCTTCTCAAGACTGGTAAAGTCCAAGAGAGTCGATCTCTTTCTCGATGCTGCGGCCGCTATCGATCCTTCCCTTCTTGAAGGGACTGCCATCGTCATAGGTGGGGACGGACCGGACAGGCGGTCCCTGGAAAGAAAGGCAGAAGACCTCGGGCTTTCGAGCAGGGTCTATTTCCCCGGCCCTGTCAAATATGACCTTGTTCCCCGGCTTCTGAAAAGTTGTGACATATTCGTCGGCACGAACGAATTGACCAACATGTCGATGCCTCCTTGCGAAGCTTTGCTCTGTGGTGTTCCAGTCGTCGCTTTCGACATCGCCGGCACCTCCGAAGCCGTAATAGACGGCAGGACTGGACTTCTGGCTCCCGCTGGCGATATCCCCGCCCTGACATCGGCTATCGAAACCCTTTTGAAGGACCCCGAACAGAGAAAGAGATTGGGCGACAACGCCAGGTCTTTCGCTGTCGAAAACTTCATGTCATGGGAAGACAGGGTCCTGAACGAACTGAAACTCTTCGAATCCCTTGTTACTATCGATGACAAGTGACAACCCTGAATCAGCACAGAAAAACGCCACGGGTTCCCACAAAACGCAAGAATCCGTGGCGCCTCAGAAATATGGATGAGTCAATGGAAAGATGTCCGGGGACCACATCTCACCCCGCTTCACACGGGGATCATCACTACTATCGCCCCCTCATCCTCCCATCACATATATAGTCTAACCCTGTTCTGATTTTTGTCAACCCCCTCCGGATTGTTATCTCTTCCGCGCGATGACAGTCGCGGCCACTACCTTGAAGATATCTCCCGCGATAAATGGAGTCACCCCAAGTGCCATGGCTGTTCTGACAGACATCCCGGTCATGGCGATCAGATAGAGAGTACCGGAGAAAAGTATCAGAGCCGATCCACAGAACACTCCTGTGAAAATACCGGACAGGGTCTTTCCAGACTTCACGCTTATCGAACCCGACACGAGGGCAGCGACGGGGAAAGCCAGAAGATAGCCGCCTGTGGGACCGACCAATGCCAGCGGGCCAAAACTGAAGCCCGCAAAGACCGGTGCTCCGGCCGCTCCAAGCGCCAGGTATCCGACCATGGCGTAGAAACCGTCACGTGGGCCCAGTACAATTCCTGCCAGGACTACAAACAGAGTCTGCATCGTCACAGGAACCGGTGTCCATGGCAGCCTTACAGCCAGCTGTGCCCCGATAGCAGCGAATAGTATGAAGGCAGATATACGCGCAGCCCGCCGCGTTCCGCTCCCGACCCGGATTCCCGGGACGGCACCTGTCATGATATGATTGCCGGAATTCACGCCGGGCTCCTTTCAATTATCTCTAAACAGTCTTTCAACAGTGTCTGCACCTGAAAAATCTACCCCTTCGGATAGAATAATTCAAGTAGAAGGTTGAGAAATCGTCCTTATAGAGTCTTCCCTGTTGTAATATCCGTTTCGGCATCTACTATCTCCCCCACCGCAATATTCCCGAGATAGTAGTTGGCTGTCATCTGTATATGCCCCGTCACGTGTGCGGGAGCCGCTTCATCGATCTCCCCGATATGGTGATCGGCCTTTAATGCCGCCAGGATACTGAAGAATTCGAAGAGAAGCATCCGGTGCGTCATCAGAAAAAAGTAGTTGAACTCCAGTTTTTCCTGGTAGATGCCAGGGTCGGACCGCTTCACTTCGAGAAGTTCCTCGAACATCCCTCCCACACCCTCCACAAAGACCTCCCTGTGTCTTTCAGCAGTATTCGCCTTCACCCCGTTCTCTATTTCCGTCAGCAGGGGTTCGGGCCCATCGTCAAGCTGGCCAGGTTCGTTTATCTGTCCGAGCGTCAATTCCAGCACTGCCTCTCCCTCGATCACCAGTTCCTGCAGAAAAACAATGTTCTTCTCAAGAGACAGGATATACATATCAGCATCCATCCGTTCCTGCTTCTCGCTCAACAGATTCTGTAAATTGCTTTTGAACAGATCCGGTTCCGGGTAATTCTCTTTGACATGGGCGGAAAAGGTGGCCAATACGTCATTTATTCCGGCGTTTTTCTTTTCTTCCGTCATACTTCTCCTCTCGCACCTCTGCTCAGGCGGATCATTCCGGGTCACCTGGGCCTGGGAGGCGATCTGTCCACCGAAACCACGATCCCACCTCGAAGAGCTGTCGGCGGGCCTCCCTCCATCATCCCCGTAAGGATGTCACCGTCGTCCCGGAGAAGAGTCACCACCCCTCCGGTCGCAGTCATAGCCGTGAATCTCCCGGGGAAATACACAGAATCTCTTATGAACAACTCTCCATCGGAATCTATTCCAAATTCCAGAAGAGTCCCCTCTTCAAGGTGGACGAGCAGGCCTTCATCTGTCGCTCCGGTAAGAACCACACCGGCAGGGACAGCTATTGCCGATACTTCTTCAATCAGGTCTGTATCGAAGACTCTCAAGGTGTCGCCCGCCCCTTTTCTACCCCTTGCGAGCATTACCAGTCTCTCCCCGAATTCCCCCACGATCTCTACGTCGAATCGGCCCGGCATATTATTCGAGACAGGCTCGAACAGACGCCTTCCGCCTCTTTCCCAGATTCTCAATTCATCCCCTGAAAAGGCGAAAAGCCTGCCGCGGCCGTCAAGGGCAATGTCTTTTATATCATTCCCGAACTTCATATATCTATCTTTTTCCCCTCTGCCAAGAGGAACACGATGGCAGGAATTATCTGATATGAAGGCAAAGACTTCCGGAGCCGATCCATCCTCCCCCCTGAGAAAGAAAACCTTTTCTATCTTCCTGTCGAAATCGGCTGTGTTCATCAGCCGAGCGCCGCCCCTTGCAAGATCGATGACCATGACTTTCGATCTGCGCGTAAAGTTGACCGCGCATACAGCCAGGCCGTCCAGCACGGCAGCTCCAGAGATATCGACCCCGTCACTGGAAAACTCCTTTATCACTGAAAAACCACTGGATACGATCGCTGATCCACCCTGGTCAGGTCGTCCAAAAACCAGGGATCTACCCTTCTTTCCGGGTATGAGAGCAAAAATCCCGTCCGATTCTTCCTCCTGCTTCCCACTGCTTCTATCACGACCTGTCGAGGGAAAACATATTTGTGACGAAGGCAGGGAATCGTTACATACAAAAGCTCCGGCTCCTTCATCCCCTTCAGGCACGGGAGAAGGCAGGCACGATAATATCAGTTCCCTGTTCCAGTCTTCTTTCAGCCTGTAGGTCGCAATTGTCTTACTCTTTTTCTTTCCCAAAAGATCGACTTTTCGGGACTCCACTACAGCCAGGACCGAATCATATGGTATATACTCAGAGTCGACTGCAAAATACAGGTAGCCTGAAGCCTCTTCGCCCGGAGACAGGGTCAACGGCTCAAACGCTCCCCCATACCTCGAAGGCAGCAGCGATGCCTTCAGAATCGGTTTGAACTCCCGCCTGGACCTGTACTCCTCCCAGGCATACCAGGCACCGAGTGGGGGAAAGAGTGTTCCCGTGACCACGTCGACTGCATCGACTTCTCTATATGCCCTGACCTGGCCATTACCCCGGATGATCCGCACGACGTCGAGTGGATGGATCGGTTCGATAGTGTCGACACCGGCAGCGAGAAGAAAACCGGAAAATTCATCCCGGAGGGGCAACCCGTTTCTCGAATGCAGCCGCAAAGTGACCGTATCGTTATTCCTTACTGTGACAAGTATGGGAAGCACGCCTCTTGCTGGAAGAAAAGCGTTGAACAGATCTGATATCTCATCCGGGTCGGAAAGATAAACGGCCTCTGCCTGCAGGCCCATTCCACTGCCTGAACTTTCTTCCGGCAACTCTATGGAAGTAAAGAACCCTTTATTGCATCCTCCCGACAGAAAGATAAATAGAAGCATGGCCGGGACAAAACGACAGCCTCTTCGGTTGCCACCGCGGCCCCTATCCTTTGCTTTTCGGATATCTCTTTGTTCGATATTCCCTGTTTCTCCGAAGATCATCATCAAGCCTCCCATCGACAGTCTCGGTCTTTAATCCCTCGAGTGGAACGGTCCTGCCCAGAGGGATCGCCCTGCAATAAGATTCGAACGTTCTAATGAAACAATAGTTATCGCAAAAGCCTCCCGAAAGATGAAGAGTCTCCGGACGGCTCGCAAAATCAAAGACATTCCTGACCATACCGTGAATAAACATCGCTACGCTCTCCCCCGCGGGTGTACCGGTGGAGACATGTTCCAGGACCCTTTCCATGCCGAAGACTCCGCAGGTGACGTTGATCCACTTTTTACTGGGTTCCAGGCAGGAGAAATCAATCTCGTAATAATTGCCCAGCAGTTCGATAGTCGCCCCAGTTGAACTGCCGCAGGCGAGATTCCAGTCGAGTTTTTTAACCTTCCTGTCCTCGAAACGCACATATTTGATATCCCGTCCACCGACATCCACGACCGAGAAGTCAGGGACATCTACCAGGGCAAGTGCTCCTTCTGCCAGCGATATAAGTTCGTTACGAAATTCGGCGCATCTACCTTTCGCGCTGTGGCCGGTTGCCCTGTCAAAAGACAACCCCTCTCGCAAAACCATCTCTCTTGTCTGGATGATCTCCAGTTCTCCGCTTTCAGTGTCGAGTATCTTCGACCAGGTACTTCCACAATCTGCGATCAACAAGTTGGACACTCCTGTAATAGCCCGACAAAGTCCTATGACAGCCGGATAAACGCTTCTACTTTTGCCAGGATCGAGTCATTTATTTCCCTGTGACAATCGACTTCTATCCCACCATACTTCTCGGCGAGATAATGAGCAAGGTTCTGTTTGGCACAGAAAGACTGCGTAAAAAACACGGTCGGTACACCGGGATCGACATGATATTCCAGATCCAGGTCGGACGGGCGGCCAGCCTCTACACACCTTGTCCAACCGTAGATATGCGTCGTCGCCGGGAAAAGCTCCAGTATCCTGAAATCGTTCGGCGGCACACCCCAGAACCCGTGAGAAGGGACACAGGGCCCGGGTGCCCCGGCCGCTGGAGATGGATCGGTCACTGTCGCCATGATCCTGTCCACCCGTTCCACCAGAGGTCCGCTGGATATCGACCATATAAGAGGTCGGTCCTCGTACTCTTCCTCAGGGAATCTCGACTCGATGATTTTGAAACCCATCCCGCTGAGGAGAAAAGAGACATTGCGCCCATAGTCACACTTGTCCTCGCCGACGCTGGCCACTATCACATCGAGCCGATCGGACAACCAGACTGCATTATTCATTATGTTCGCGATGATCCGGCACGTTGTGGAAGGAAGCAACCCCGAATCGGGCGCCCCGTTATCTATATCGAGGTCCACACAGGGCAGCCCCGGTCCATATTTCGCCCTGGCCTCCGAGAGGATTTTCCGCCTCGGGAAACCATAATATCCTATGAGTTTTGTATTGCCTTCAGGAATCATTCCTGGCAACTCCGATTTTCCGGGGAAAACTGTGCTGACGGTCAGATCTCCCCTTCCTCGATCTTCCTCATATAATCGAGTACTTCCTGGGGTTCCCGGGCCTTCAGGAGTTTGCTTCGGAAATTGTCCAGCTTGATCATCTTCACGATCTTGGCGATTGCCTGCACGTGCGGCCCCGACTCGGTTTTTGGAGCGATCATCATGAAAAACAGATGAGAGGGTTTTCCGTCCTGCGAGTCAAAATCGACTCCCTCTTTCGATATCCCAACGACCACGCTGAGCTCGGTGACGGCATCGCATTTCGCGTGTGGAATAGCCACCCCCAGCTCGAGCCCGGTGCTTCCATCACGTTCCCTGGCCATAACGGCCTCGTAGATAGCATCAGAATCGTATTCCGGCGAGGATTCCCCGAGGACTTCGGCGAGTTCCTCTATTACCTCAGTCTTGTTTTCAGCGTCAAGATCTACCCTGATATTTTCCAGTCTGATATGATCAGTCAGCATCATTTTTCCACGCCTCCTGGTAGCACTTATCCACGCGTAGCGAGCAATGAGGAATAATAATTAACAGTCTCTGCATGCGCAAGGGTTCGCTTTTCTTCATTCTGGACATCCGTTCTACTCCATTGCCTCGAACATCTTCTCGATCTTATCCCTGCCGCGTACCACCATGACGCAGCAACTGGCTTTCCTCAGTATCCGTTCACCCTCTTCGTAAAACGAATCTCTCAGGCTCAGCACCTCTCCAAGTTCTCCCTGAACAAGAACGTCCGCCCCGTATTCATCGACTTCACGGGAGACTTCCTCATGCACTACACCCTTGCGAAGGACCGTATCGATCTTCAGCCCCTTGCGATCGGCAAGTTTAACGATGTAGTTGAGATATCTCCTGCCGTCTTCCTCCAGGTCCCTCTCGTAATCCATCTTCTCGACCTGGACAAACACTCGGGCCTTGAGAAGCTCGTTCAGGAGATTCTCGTTGACCACATAGATGACCTTCAGGAAAGCCCCGGACGATTTAGCCATGGCGATAGCCATCTGCGCGGCCGTTATTGACGACTCACTTCCATCGACATACAGAAGGATCTTCTGCATCGGATTGATCATAGGGCTTCCCCTTTTCTCCTGGAAAGCTTGTCCTTCACCAGTTTGAGGACAAAAAATGCTTCCCTTTCGGATTCTTCGAGTGCCATTTCAATATACTTCAAAGTTTCCTTATAATCAGGTATGAATATTTTTTCAAGGGCGTTCACCCGCCTGATGGTCTTTGCCACTTCCCTGGACAGGCGCATCAGCGAGATCCTCGCCTCGGCCAATGTGCCGAGCAGGCGAAGGACCTCCCTGAACTTCTTTATGGCCTCGTCTATCCAGATACTGCTTTCCGCTGCCGCAAAGTAGGGAGATCTGTCATCGATCGCGACTTTTACCCTGGGCAACGACACACCCATTACTCTCTTCTCGGAAAACGATATGTCCGATTCTATGTTCATGCCGAGTGCAATAAGATTCACTTCGCGGCGACCCATCCTGAGAATGGCCTGGTCCAGAGCTTCGAACGCATCTTTCAGTTGCGACTCCACTTTTTCCTGCGCCTCGACGGCTCTGTCGATAAGACCCATCAACTCGACGACGAGGATCTTTCGCTTCTGGTCGAGAAGCTCGAACCCCTCTACCGCAAAACCGAGGTCTCTCTTGACCTTCATCAGGTTCGTCTTCGTCGGTGCCAGTTCGTATTTTGCCATATCGAGTCACTTCCGGTAGTTCCGGGTTATTTCCAGAACCCTTTTATTTCCCGTAATATTTGTTTAACTCTTCCTCGGAGATCCTGTACAGTTCCTCTTTCGGAAGATGAGATATCACTTTCCATCCTATATCAAGTGTCTCGGATATCGACCTGTCCTCATATTCACCCTGGCAGAGAAACTCCCGCTCGAACTTCTCGCCGAACTCGACATAGATCTTGTCCAGGGGGGTAAGCTCTTCCTCCCCGATGACTGCCGCCAGCGCGCGCACATCCTTCACGTGAGAATAGGCCGCAAACAGCTGACTCGCCACATGAGCGTGGTCTTCCCTCGTCATTCCTTCACCAATACCATCCTTCATCAACCTCGAAAGCGATGGCAGTCCGGCGATCGGAGGATAGATATTCCTCTGATCGAGTTGTCTCTCGAGCACGATCTGTCCCTCGGTGATATATCCGGAGAGATCCGGCACAGGGTGTGAAATATCGTCATTGGGCATCGTAAGAATGGGCATCTGTGTTATCGATCCCTCGAGGCCACTGATCATCCCCGCTCTTTCGTAGATTAGCGAAAGATCGCTGTAGAGATAACCGGGATAGCCTTTCCTGCTCGGTATTTCCTCCCGGATAGTGGAGATCTCTCTCAACGACTCGCAGTAATTAGTCATATCGGTCAGGATCACCAGAACATGCATGTTCATGTCGAAGGCCAGATATTCCGCGGCGGTAAGCGCCGTCCTCGGGGTAACGAGCCTCTCTACCGATGGGTCGTCTGCCAGGTTGAGAAACAGGACGACCTTTTCGAGGACACCGGATTCCTCGAAGTTACGAATGAAGTATTGTGCCACATCATGCTTTATCCCCATCGCGGCAAATACGACGGCAAACGATGTCTCTTCGCCGATGATCTTCGCTTGCCTGGTGATCTGTGCCACCAGCCGGTTATGCGGCAGGCCCGTGCCGGAAAACACAGGAAGCTTCTGTCCTCTCACAAGTGTGTTCATCCCGTCGATCGCCGATATTCCCGTCTGGATGAATTTCTTCGGGTATTCCCTTGCCGTCGGGTTTATCGGCAGGCCATTCACGTCCATCGTCTTCTCCGCCCTGGGCGGAGGGCCTCCATCGATCGGCTGCCCCAGGCCATTGAAGACCCTTCCCATGATCTCTCCACTGACCGAAAAAGACAGCGGTTCGCCCTTGAAACGGACCCTTGTCTCCGGTATCGAGAGACCTGTAGTGCCCTCGAAGACCTGAATCACGGCAGCCTTCTCGCTGCTCTCCAGTATCATACCCAGCCTCACGTTCCCCTTCGAATCAACGACCTCAGCGAGTTCGTTATACCCGACGTTGTGGATGCCCCTGACCGCAACGAGAGGACCCGAGACCTGGCTGATACCTATGTATTCTCTGCCTTCGGTAAGATTTTTTTTCGTCATTTCATCACCGTTTCTCTGCCATTTTTCCTATTCGAACATCCCGATTATTTCCAATTCGAAATCTCAACTCTTTCCTACTCGAACATTTCGGCGATCCGCTCCATCGAGCGGGTAAGCTTGTCCCTGAGTTCGTCGATCTTCTCGATCTCGTCGTTGGCTACCGCGAACTTCATCCTCATGATGTCCGAGACTACCTCCATCCTCTTGAGCTGATGGATCGTTGCACCTTTTTTGATGCTCTCCAGCCCCTGGTCATAGAACTCCAGGATTATCTGGAGCATCTTGACCTGTTTCTCCGGCACACAATACATATCGATACGATCGAAGCTGTTCTGCTGAAGGAACGCGTTTTTGAACATCGTGCACGTCTCGAGAATGATCCTCTGTGTGTCGGGAAGGACATCGGGGCCGACAAGCTTGACCACCTGCTGAAGCTTCGACTCCTGCTGGAGCAGATCCATGATCCTTCGTCTCAGCTCGACCCATTCCCCTCCTGAATTTTCCTGCCACCATCCGCTGATCTCATCGATATACTCACTGTAGCTGTCGATCCATGATATCGCGGGGTAATGCCTTGCGTTTGCCAGTTGCCTGTCCAGGGCCCAGGTGCAGCGTACAAACCGCTTTGAATGTTGTGTGACCGGTTCGGAGAAATCTCCGCCCGGGGGCGAGACTGAACCGATGATACTTATCGAACCATCGGCCCCACCGAGCGTTTGGACCATTCCCGCCCTCTCATAGAACTCTGCCAGCCTTGTGGGCAGATAGGCGGGGTATCCTTCATCAGCCGGCATCTCTTCCATACGCCCGGAAAGCTCCCTGAGAGCCTCAGCCCAGCGTGAGGTCGAGTCGGCCATGATCGCCACATGATATCCCTGGTCGCGGTAATATTCGGCGATAGTGATTCCTGTATATATGGAAGCCTCTCGTGCCGCAACGGGCATGTTAGAGGTATTGGCTATCATGATCGTGCGCTCCATGAGCGGTCTTTTGGTCCTGGGGTCTATCAGTTTCGGGAACTCTATGAGGACGTCGGTCATTTCGTTTCCACGCTCTCCACACCCGATATATACGATGAGATCCGCATCGGACCATTTGGAGAGGGCGTGCTGGATCATCGTCTTTCCAGTACCGAAACCACCTGGCACGACCACCGTACCTCCCTTTGCCACCGGGAAAAGGGTATCAATGACCCTCTGCCCCGATATCAGGGGGATACTAAGGGGTTTTCTTCTGGCCGACGGGCGGCCGCGACGGACGGGCCATCGCTGACTCATCCTGATCTCCACCTCTTCACCTGAACCGTCCTCCACTTTCGCGACTACATCCTCGATAGTGTAATCGCCCGAGTCCGCGACCCATGTCACCTTGCCCGCGACTTCCGGGTGGATGAGTATCCGGTGCAGGATAAGTTCTGTCTCCTGTACGGTCCCTACGATCTCCCCACCAGTGACATCCACACCAATCTCCATGACTGGGGTAAATCCCCATTTCTTCTCTTTGTCGAGAGAAGAGACGTGGATACCCTTCTGAATGTACTGGCCCGAGGTATCCCTGAGCACCTCAAGTGGCCGCTGGATGCCATCGTAGATCGTACCGATGAGCCCTGGCCCCAGAACTACCGACAAGGGTACACCGGCACTGTAGATGTCGGTACCCGGCGCAAGCCCCGTCGTATCCTCGTATACCTGTATGACCGCCCGTTCACCATCGAGTTTCACGATCTCACCGACCAGGTGATGCTCCCCGACCTCGACGAGATCGAGCATCTTGGCCTTGTCGATCTCCCTGGCATGAACGACCGGGCCGATCACCTTGTCGACTTTTCCGATAATCTCAAGCACTGCCCGATCCCTCACTTCCTTCGATTTCAAAGACTTCTTCAAAGATAATATTCCTTGTCCTGTCTCGAAGCCTGTATATCCTCGCTTCGAACGTATTGTCAAAGATCACCTTGCCACCCGGCACGCCTACCCTAGCTCCACCGAGAGAACTCTTTTCGAGAACCAAGGCTTCAAGCCCCGAGATATCCCTCGATTCAACGGCCATCGTTTCGCGGACCATCCGGAATACCTTTTCATCGAGAAGACCGATATCTCTCCTGTCGACATAGACCTGAAAGGTATCGCCCTCCAACCCGCTGATGGCCTCGACTATCAGGTCCGCGAGCAATTCCGGATATTCTGTTTCTGATCTAGCGTCCGCAAGTCCACGCTCGACTTCCTCGTTGATCTTCGAGACGATTTCCTCACGGGCTTTCAGCTTCGCTCTCTTCACTTCTATATTGACGCTTGAAAGAAGCCTTCTTCTTGCCAGATCGCCCTTTTCCTCCGCCTCCCTGAGTATCTTACCCCCGATTTCGTCGGCCATATTCCGGGCCTTCTCCAATATCTCCGAGGCCGTTCGTTCCGCCTTCTCGAGGATCGAACTGACTTCCTTCTCTCCGTCTTCCAATATCTGGTCGACTATCCTGTCGACTGATTCGTTATCGGCCACTTCCTTCTCCCTTTATTCGCCGCCTGGTGTATCGTGGTCCTTGTCCCGACGGATCTTGTAACGCCCGTCAGGCCTCGCTGTTGCGCTAGACCTTCACACCCACAGCGGCGTTGACCATCTCTCTGATCGATATCCTGCCCTCGAGCGGACCTTTCCTGTCCGGAATCTCGATTATCAGCGGGAAGGAATGTTTGAAAACGAAGTCCTCCATATCTTCACGTATCTCGGAAGCGATACGCTCCGAGATCATGATGATCCCGATATCATCCGCTTCGAAAGCCTTCGCAAGCGCCTCGCGGGCCCCGTCGGCGTTCTCTACGACCTCACCATCCAGGCCGACCAGCTTGAAGCCGGTCACTGTGTTCTCATCAGCTATGACGTGGAACTTCATTTCCAGTTTCCCCTGTCTCCAGCCTGCTATATCTTCGTAAGGATCATAATCGATATGATCAGGCCATAGATCGCGATACCTTCAGCAAGGCCCACATAGATAAGCGCTTTCGCCGCGAGTTCGGGTTTTTCGCCGATGGCGCCAAGCGCCGCGGATCCCACATAGGCGACGGCCACTCCGGCCCCGACGCTACCGATCGCGGTAGAGAATGCCGCTGCCGCAAAACCCCACATCATGATCTTTGCCCTGTTCGAGTCCATTTCCGCGATCTGTTCACTCTGGACAGCCTTTGTCGCGGGATCGTGTTCCTGGCTCTTGACTCCGACGACAGTGCTGATCAGAGTTATCATCAGAACGATGATGACAGTCGCAAATACGGCCGTCGATGAAACGGTGATCCACCTTCTCATCTTGGTCCTGTTTACTTCCTGCTGTGACATTTACCCTGTCTCCTTTCCCTTTGTGCTTTCCGGCCTCGACCCGAGACCGATCGGTTTATAAGCTGTTCCGCCACCCATAAAGAACTTTCCGAAGAATTCGTAATATTCCAGACGGATGGCCTGTATAGTCACCACAAGTCCCTCGAGAGCTATGATGACAGCGTTACCCAGAATCAGTATCAATGCCGAGTAAAAGATTCCTCCGCTCTTGCCCTTGACCATATCGACGACACTGAACACGGCGATGAACAGTCCCGTGTGAGCGAGGGCGAAGGCCGCGACACGGATGAACGACACCGTATTGCCGAGATACCCGGTAAGGATCTCCATGATCTCTATCACAGTCTCCATGAGATATGTCATAAGACCCTTCTCGAACCTCACCCTGCGACGCCCGAAAAGAGCTGACAGTGGCTCACGCAGGAAAAGGAGAAGGATCGGGAACCCGATTCCAAGTACCATCAGGATTATCGGTATCGGCTTGTTTCTCAGGAAGATCGAGACCGCACCGATCCCGCACCAGTATATTATCGCGCTGATCAGCCCCGCCTGATCGAAGAATGTCGATTTGAAGTCCCGGGCACGGATTGCGTTGACCACATTGAGCAATATCCCGATCGAGATGAAGACGATACCGAAATACAGTGCCACCTTGAAAAAGTACATCACATTGTGCATCGGTTTCATCCAGAGGCCTTGAAAAAGCTCCTCCAGCCCAAAGACACTTCCATAAAGAATGCCGAAGACCATCGAAGAAAGTCCACACCAGAACGCCAGCTTGCCGACGAGTATCGTGCCCTCGGCCCTCGGTTTCTTCGGTTTTTTGAATCCCAGCAGCCATCCGATCAGGGCCAGTATTGCCCCATGGCCTATATCTCCGAACATCATCCCGAACATCAACAGGAAACTGATCGCGACGAAGAATGTCGGATCGACGAACGAGTACTCAGGAAGACCGTAGCTGGAGACCAGCATCTCGAACGGCCGGAAGAAACCCGGATGCCTCAGCATGACAGGTACCTTCACCTTTCCATCCCTGACCTCGGTGATCTCCTCTGGAGGTATGACCTCGATGATGGCCCTGCCTCTGGCGGCCCTCATGATCTCGCTTTCCACATGGCGTTTTCGGTCGCTCGGGATCCAGCCGGAGAATATGTATGTCTTTTTTGTTTTTTTCAGGTAGTTTTTTACACGTATCAGAAGCTCTGCCACCCTGAGGGACCTGTGGAAGTCGGTGATCGCCGCCGAGTTCTTTTCCTTTATCTCAACGAGTTCCTGTTCCAGTTCGCTGACCTTGTCCCGAATTCCCTCGATCTTCTCCTCAAGCCCTTCGATGACTATGGCCGAGTCGTCCTTCGCATCACTTCCACCCGGCATCTCGATATCCTCGAACGCTGCCTCTCTCAATATCCTCTTGAGCTTGAGCCTGTCTGTCTTAAGTCCGATGACAAGGACAATATCATTCGCGTCCCGCGATGCCAGGGGGAAAACGACGGCGGCGAGCGGAGCCGTCTTCTCCTTGATATAGTCCAGGTGCTCACTTCTTACCTGCCCGTACCTGATCTCGAGGAATGTGTACGGCGTCTTCAGATCTGTCAGCCCGACCTCCGCCAGGGGGGATATCTCGTTGAATATCCCCTGCATCCTTTCCAGATGTACCTCAAGTTCTTTCTTCCGCTGTACCAGGTCGACGACTCTCGATT
>JAHOYU010000157.1 GCA_019038625.1 Candidatus Latescibacterota bacterium
TCCCCATTCTACTCAATTCATGCGGGTTGGTATACTAAAAAGGGACTAAAAGTAAAGCCTTGCCATTAGTTAAAAAATACAAAAGAAGACCAATGCTCGATAAAAACATGCGAGAAAGACATTTCTGGTATTTATCGTTAGATAACAACTAGTTAATCTTTTTAGTCAATGTTTTTACTCTGATATTCTTGAGAGTTCTGTAGAATTAATGGAATGGACCCGCCCCCCGGTACACGGCATCATAGTGCCAGTGTTTAAACTTTAAACGTACTCAGGAGGACGGGTCATGAAGAATGTTGCCACTATTGGAGTCGATTTGGCAAAGAATATCTTTCAAATTTACGGGGCTGACAAGTGGGGAAACAAGGTACTTGAAAGACGCGTGAGCAGGAGAAACCTATTGGAATTCTTTGTCAATTTAAAGCCGTGTCTTGTGGGTATGGAGGCATGTGGCGGCTCTCATCATTGGGCGCGTGAAATTGAAAAATTGGGACATGAAGTTCGGCAAATGCCACCGCAATATGTCAAACCATATGTCAAAACCAACAAAAACGACCGGAATGATGCGGAGGCAATCTGCGAAGCCGTTACAAGGCCAACCATGCACTTTGTTCCCACAAAAAACATTGAACAGCAGGACATTCAAGCTGTGCATCGTTGCCGAGAACGATTGGTCAAAAGCCGCACTGCCTTGAGCAATCAGGCAAGAGCCTTGCTGCTGGAGATGGGGCTGGCCGTGCCGCAAGGCTTTCGGTACCTGCGGAGGCTGTTGCCGGAAATGGTGGAAGATACCGAGAACATTCTGACTTTGAGAATGCGTGATCTGTTGTCTGACATGTATGCTGAATTTGTTGATATTGAGGTGAGGATCAAGAAATATGACGCAATGCTGGAAACCATATGCAAAGAATCTGAGGCATGCCGCCGGATACGAAAGATACCAGGATTTGGGCCACTGTGCGCTACGGCTTTTGTGGCAGCAGTAGGTGATGCAAAAACCTTTAAAAACGGAAGGCAACTTGCGGCCTGGGCAGGCCTTGTGCCGCGACAACATTCCTCTGGCAACAAACAGTGGCTTGGGAGTATCAGCAAGCGTGGTAATAAATATTTGCGAACGCTGCTGATTCATGGAGGGCGATCATTGTTGAAATATTGCCAAGATAAAACGGATTTTCGGAGTCGATGGTTGGCGGCCTTGATGGAACGAAGAGGAAACGCAAGAGCGTCAGTGGCCCAAGCTAACAAAATGGCGCGTATGGCGTGGGCGGTGCTGGCAAAAGACGAAGAATATCAGGCAATAGCGTAACCTACGGCATAACTTTTCAACGAAATGCAACAAGAAGCCGATTGATGACAAACAGGTCGAACCGGCCTTGGAAAAACCTGAAGCGAACAACGGCCCCAAGGCCGCAGAATTGATAAGGATCCAAGGCGCGAAATCCATCAGGGCCATACCACAAACATAGGCCGAATATATGACTGCATTCGATTTTGCGACATCATCAAAAAGCTCTTGCTCTTGGGGCGGGTCCATATATGTTCGCTGGCAAGGCGCGCAAAAAAGTCAAGGCCGACGCGTACTTCCTGTACGCTAGGATTTGACTTTTTTGCAGCATACCTGAGGCATAAGATCTTGTAAGCCTCGAAGACTCGGCAACAATTCACTTAGCGCAGCCAGCGGGCAATTATGCAGTGCTCTCAAAAGGTAGAAAAACGATTCTTGTAGGCTATCCGATGGCTTCTGCTACTTTGCCCTGAATGAAATCAATAATTTCCTGAACCCGAGCCTCGGAAGCGATGCCGACCTCTTTGGACAGTGCCGCAATTTCTTCCCCGGTCATGCCGGTCGACATCTCAATCATATACTCTTCGATCTCGCCATCCTCAGGCACCAAACCGCACCCGCCCACAGCACCTACAAGCTCGCCCTCGTGAATGATCGGAACGGAAATTCTCAGCATCCCGCCTTCGCATTCCTCGGCAAAAGGCTTCCTGCCGGTCTGCATCAACTGCCGAAACATCTGCCCGGAGGGAGCACAGATCGCACCAT